>VMTI01000134.1 GCA_013791675.1 bacterium
AGAAAGAACGCGGCTTTTAAAGATGCTGTTTGATGCTATTAATGCTGGCGAAGAAAAAACATTTCGGAGACAAAAAATAGTATCTAACAAGGAAGCGTTTGGGAGACATTTAATTAGTATCTAATACGAATGAAAAGTGACGCGCGGGGCTTGACCTGAAAGCGGGCTTATTAGTAAAATCCGGCAGAAGACAGTCGTGATTATTATGTGCGCAACTAAAGGTTGCGGCTACAGGAAGTATGTATATGGCGGAATTAGGATTATCCGTCGAATGTATGGAGTGAGGAGATTTTAAAGTTATGAAAAAAATTATGATATTTGCAGTTTGCAGTTTTTTGATCGCCTGCGCCGGTAAAAAAGCGATGACGGCGGAGGAAGAGGCCCGCTTGAACGCCAGAGACGCCATCATCCGGGCCGAGAAGATGATTGCCGTGTGCGCGGAAGAGGAAGTGCCGGTAGCCGAAGCCCAAAAACTTTTAGATGAATCAAAACAGGCTTTAGAAGAAAAGGATTATCTTCAGTCAAAGGAAAAGGCGGAAGCTTCTTATTCTTTCGCGAAAAAAGCGCTGGATGATATGCGCGAGGCCAGAAAAAAAGCTCTGGATGAGGCTAAGAAAGAGTTTGACAGCAAACAGGCGGCTACTTACACCGTTAGAAGCTGGGCTGAGACGAGAGACTGTCTGTGGAACATAGCTAAACAGAAAAATATTTATAATGACCCGTGGCAGTGGAAAAAAATATATATAGCGAACAAAGATAAAATAAAAGATCCCGATCTGATTTACAAAGGTCAGGTTTTTAAAATTCCACGTTAAAATTTGATAACAAAAATCATTCAAATTAAATCCCAGCGCGAACTTGCCGGCATATTCGGCCCCTACGACAGCAACATCAAAAAAATGAATGAAATGTTCGGCGTGGGAATGAGTGTCGGAGAAAACCGTCTTGTCCTGCGGTGGAAACCCTCCGGCCTCGACGGTGCGCGCCTTGCACTGCTTTTAAAACAGAGGTAAAAGAATAATGAGCAGAGTAAAGACTTTTTTTTCGCAGATTTTCAAAAACTGGGCGGAGCAGCTGGCTAAACCTGCGCAGCGTAAAAATATTCTGAAAAAAGATATTCCTTTTCCGAGCTGGCTGCTTGGCCTTATAATTTCGTTGAGTGTGCTGACAGCGCTTGGCGCCGAATTCGGTTTTGAGAGAAGTTTGCTCGCGGGGTCAGCTGTTTTTGTTATTCTCTGGGCATATTCCGCGTTTTCTTTTGTGAAAAACGAGAAACAAATGAATCCGTCAAAAATTCTTCTATCGGGCCTTGTTATTATTATGGCGGTGCTTCTGACGCAGCTGGCCAAATCAAAAGAAATCAGTATGTATTTCGTGTTTACGCCCGCCGCGGCAAGTCTTCTGAATTTTCTTGTTTCCCGACGCGCCGCGGAGAAAGCGGCGCTGCTTATAAGCGTGACAGTGGCGTTCATATACCTGGGAAATTTTGAAATGTTTTTTATTTCTTTTATCGGCGGCATGGGCGCGATAGCTTTTCCCCGCAGAATAATAAAACGAGCCGATATTTTTCTAAACGGGCTGTCTATATTTATATTTTTGTTCGCGGCAAATCTCGCGCTGAAATTGTTGGGTATATACAGCGGAAATTTTATTTATGACGGCATAAGAACGCCTTTTTTTGTGGCGGCGATATCATCTGTTTTTATTATGAGTTTTTTTCCGCTTTTTGAATGGGCATTCAACATAACTTCAGATGTCAGGCTGATAGAACTGGGGGATTTTAATCACCCGCTGCTCAAAAAGCTGATGCTGGAGGCGCCGGGGACATATCACCACAGTTTGATGGTGGCCGCTCTTTCCGAAGCCGCGGCTTCGGCAATTAAATGCAATAGCCTTCTGGCTCGGGTGGGAGCTTATTACCATGATGTGGGGAAAATAGGCAAGGCGCAGTATTTTATAGAAAATCAGCTTGAGGGAAATGTTCATGAAATGCTTAAACCCGAGATGAGCGTCCTTGTGATTCTTTCGCATGTTAAAGAGGGTATTAAGCTGGCAGGTGAGGCCGGCGTGGATGAGTGCATACTTGATTTTATAGCGCAGCATCACGGCACGACCACAGTGCAGTATTTTTTCAGAAAAGCCGAGATTTCCGGCGGCGAGCATGATGAGACGGTTTATAAATATCCGGGCCCTCTTCCCCAGACGAGGGAGACGGCTATAGTTATGCTCGCTGACAGTGTGGAGGCGGCCTGCCGCGCCATAGAGGATCCGAGTTATGAAAAAGTAAAAGACGTCGTTCACAAAATAATAAACAGTTATTTCGCGTCCGGACAGCTTAATGAATGCCCGATAACGCTTGAAAATATACAGAAAATTGGTGATATTTTTACAAAAACGCTTATTTCCATACATCACATAAGGCTTGATTATTCCGCCGCGGATAAGCCCCCCGCGGAAAAACAGCAGTAAATGTTTCGTACGGAGTTTTTCAGCGAAGTGTCCGCAAGGGGGCTGAATATCAAAAGACTGGAAAATTTTTCCAAGCAGGCGGCCAAAGCGCTGGCTCTTAAATCTTCCGTGAATGTTATATTGACGGGAGCTGCGCTCATAACAAAATTAAACCGCCGCTTTTTTTTAAACGCCGGTTTAACGGATGTTATAGCTTTTGATCTTAGGGCGCCGCAGCCGTTACGTCAGGACAAATTGTGCGAGGTGTATGTGTGTTTGCCGGCGGCGCGTAAATCGGCGTTGATGAGAGGGCACAGCATCACAAGAGAGCTTAAAATTTTAATCGTTCACGGCCTTCTTCATTTGCGCGGCATGGGAGACGCCACGCCTTCATCTAAAAAGAAAATGCTGGATGAGGGAGACATGCTGCTCAAAAGACTGGAAAAATGATGCTTTCTTTTATACTGCTCGGTGCGCTGCTTATTTTTTCGGGCGTTTTCTCATCAATGGAAACATCCCTGGCCACGCTCAACCGCGCCCGCGTCAAGGCTCTTTTTAACCAGACGAAATTGCGGATTTTCAGCGACTGGCTGTTGAGGCCGGGGTCGGTGCTTTCTACAATACTCATAGGGAATAATTTCGTCAATATAGCGTTCAGTTCAATTTTGTCGTACATAATAATAAACGAGTTTCTGGCAAGAGGCATGCCCTCCCGCGCGGGGTCAGGCGCCGCGCTTGTTATCACGTCGGCGCTGCTTCTTTTTTTCGGGGAAATAATGCCCAAGAATATTGCCACAACATATCCGCAGAAAATCAGCGAAGCATTCGGGAGTTTTTTGAATTTCGTGTCTTTTATTCTCAGGCCCGCCGCCAATTTCACAACTTATTTTTCGGGGCTTCTTATAGGCACATCGGCGGGCTCTTCGGATTTGCGTATAAGCCGTGGCGATATAGGAGAACTTTCTGAAACTCTTGAAGATAAGGAAAGTTTTGCCAAGATAATAAACAAAGTGCTGTCGCTTAACCAGAAAAAACTTTCGGAGGTTATGACTCCGCGCGAAAAAATAGTGGGGCTGAATCTCAATTTATCCCCTGAAGCCATAGAAGAGCGGATAATAGATTCGGGAATCTCGCGTTTTCCCGTTTATTACGGGTCTTTAGAAAATATAGTGGGCATTGTTTATGCGCGGGAAATCGTAAAAGCGCTGATTCTCAAAGGAAAAATTGACATCAAGCAGTACGCGCACCAGCCTCTTTTTATAGAAGGAAACATGACGGTGCTTCACGCTTATAAACAGCTTATAAATAAGAGAGTCCATATTGCCATTGTGACGGATTTATCCGGCAATATCGCGGGCATTGTTACCATGGAGAATCTTTTGGAGGTTGTTTTCGGGGATATTCTGGACGAATATGACTTAAAGAGGGGCCTCGCGGAAAAATGATATTTCTTCTGATAATCAGTTTTTTGTTGATGATTTATTTTGCCGGCACCGAAACTGCGATATGCGAAATGTCTTCTTTTCAGAAAAAAAATATTTTAAACGGCCCCCGGCGCGCGGCCCGGGCGCTGCAGGAATTTCTGGATAAACCTCACAGAACCCTCACGGCCATACTGATAGGCAACGCCCTGTCCGTTGTCGCATCCAGCGTCCTGACGCAGCTGCTCGCGCGGGATATTTCTTCGCGTTTCAGCACGCATGTCGAGCGTACGGCCGTTATCGCAAGCTTTGTTCTCTTCGCGTTCGTTGTTATGTTCGGCGAGATACTCCCGAAGACGCTCGCGAAAAAACATCCCGGAAGGTTCGCCGCCGCGGCTTTGCCATTTTTGCCTAAAGTGGTTTTTTTTCTCAGCCCCCTGGCGAGACTGCTCTTCGGGATGAGCAGATTTTTATCTGAATTGCTGGGCGTAAAGCTCTCCAAGACTCTGCCGCGGACGAGTTCTCAGGATCTGGCGGAGGCTTCGGAACTGGCTTATGTGTCGGGAAAAATAAGCAGAGAGGAAAAAAGGATGTTAAAAGGCATTCTGGAATTTCCTGAAAAAGAAGCCCGGCAGGTGATGGTGCCGGAAGTGGAAATAGACGCCGTGGATATAAACTGGGGAAGGGACAGAATTTTCCGGGAATTAGCCATGTCCGGTCATTCCCGCATGCCGGTGTATTCGGGTTCGCTGGACAATATTGTGGGCGTGGTATACACCAAGGATATTTTAGGCGTGCTCAATATGGGCACCCTGCTGATCGTCCAGGATATCATGAGGCCGCCCTCGTTTGTGCCGGAGACGGCGCCTGTGAAAACGCTCCTTAAGAACTTCACCAACGGCCGCCGCCATCTTTCCATAGTCGTGGACGAATACGGAAAAGTGACGGGGCTTATCACGCTGGAAGATGTGCTGGAGGAAATAACAGGAGATATTTTTGATGAATTTGATACAGAGGTTTTATACAAAAAGGAAAAAGACGGTTCTTATATTGTTCCCGCCGCAGCGAGCGTGGATAAGATTAATGAGCAGCTCTCTCTTTCTCTTCCCGAGTATCCGGCGGCATCCATAGGCGGGCTCATACTGGAAAAACTTGATTATGTGCCGCGCCCGGGCGAGGCGGTGGAGATAGGCGGCGTTGTGCTGGAGGTTGATAGCGCCGACAGGCAAAAGATTAAAAGTGTGCGGATCCGCCTTCCTCAGATATGACACAGACGGCAAAATCCCAAGCCATTATCTTAGATA
>VMTI01000070.1 GCA_013791675.1 bacterium
ACCCTGGAATTATGCGGGCATCGCCTGGCAGAGCAAATATAAGTATGAGGCAAAAACGAAAGCGTATGATGTTTACGGCAATACGGAGACGGCGCACGGAATAAGTTTCTACATTGATTACGACGAGCCGGTGAGTACAATGACAACGCCCGCGGACAACTCTTTCAGGAGCGCGCTTTCGGAGGTGTCGGGAACGGTGACGGATAATTTCGGCGGGTATTATTCAACAATGAGCAAGGTGGATGTGCACATCAGGGATTTGTTTTACACTCCGGATAAATACTGGAACGGGTCAGGCTGGGTGGATGTGGCCGGCGCTGCTGTCTTTATATCGGCATCCACGCCGTCCCTGACGAGCTGGAGTTACAACATAAGCGGATGGCTCAGCGGGCATGAGTATAACATAACGCCGAAGGCGTATGATAAGGCGGGCAATATTGAAGTGGCGCTTTCTACGGGCAGTTTTATTTTTGACAGTGACCCGCCTGATACGGGAGTGAGCGCGCCTCTGAATAACCTGCCCTATCAGGGCGTGTCGAAGCTCACGGGAACGGGCGCGGACTTACCGACAGGCGGCGCTTTGCAGAACGCGGGTTTGAGCGAAGTAAAGGTGAAGATCCGCGATGACACTTCATCCCCGGATAAATGGTGGACGGGAACGGTGTGGTCAACTTACACAGTCAACTGGTTAAGTGTGACGGGGCCGCCTGCGGGGTGGACTTATACAATAAACAACTGGGAGAGCAACCGCAGATATTATGTGAACACAAAGGGTTGGGATAACTCAGAACCGAGCAATGAGGAAATGGCGATTTCAACAATGAGTTTTGTAATAGACAGAAGCTCGCCGACGAGCGTTATAAACAGCCCCGCCCCCGGCGCGAATCTTCCGTCTAAGCCGGCGCAGATAACGGGCACATCCACTGACGATGCTGCTCTTTCTGTTAAGGCGGGAATAGACAAGGTGTGGGTTGAGCTTTATGATGTGAGTATATCAAGCCGCTGGAACTCAAACACGACGAGCTGGCAGACGGCTGATTACTGGATAGAGACAAACAATAATGAGCCGGATTGGGCGGTATCT
>VMTI01000104.1 GCA_013791675.1 bacterium
ATACTTTGAAACAGCGACGAAAACAGATGCGTATATTGCTGGCAAGCGCGAAGCAGCTGACAAAGAAAAAACGCCAACCCCGCAAGCCGGCGGCTGACCATCCATGGCGACATATGCCTTTTGGAAAGGCGGCATATAGATGATTTTATGAAAAAGCTCAAATTAAAAACCGGAAGTTTTCATTTTGCAGAAAACCGGAAGTTTTTACTTTGCGTTGACACGCCGCAATATAACAACTCCTTGAATAAAAATATTGTAGAATGTAGAATTGGATGGAATGAAAAAGAAGTTTAAGAGACAGGGGGAATGAAATGAGTATTTTTAAAGCGACTGTTATTGCCGTGCTGATAGGGTTTGTTTTTGCGGGGCAGGTTCACGCCGCTTCTTTAAAAAGCATCGCAAAGAAAATGACCAAAAAATGGAGAAGATGCCGAACAAAAAAATTGCCGTTTTGAGTTTTCCGTATCATAACGGTTTAATAAACGACGGTTCGTCAATAGTGCAGGAACGGCTTACGACGTATTTTGTTGAAACCGGCAAAGTTGAAGTTATAGAAAGAAAACTGCTGGATAAAATCATCGGAGAAATGAAACTTAAAGTGACGGGAGTAATAGATAAGAACGACACCCAAAAACTTGGTAAGATTTTGGGGGTGGGCGCTATTGTGACGGGCACCTTAAATGACGTCAGCGCGAAAAAAACAGAAGTTAACGCGAGGATAATTCAAACCGAAACCGGAAAAATTTTTGCCGCGGGGCGGGCGAAAATAAAACGCACATGGAACAACTCTCCTGTAAAACCCGATCCGCCGCCAAAGCCGCCTAAGCCGAAAGACAATCTCAGCGGTTCACCCCTTATTCAAATGGCTATACTTCTTGACACATCCGGCAGTATGCAGGGTTTAATCAATCAGGCCAGAAGTCAAATATGGAAAATCGTAAACGAACTGGCGTCATCCGAAAAAGACGGGAATAATCCTTTAATTCAGCTCGCGCTGTATGAATACGGAAATGACAGAATAAGCAGGGATGAAAATTATTTACGGCAGCTTCTGCCTTTCTCGGCGGATCTTGATATTGTTTCTGAAAAGCTGTTTTCCCTTACGACCAACGGTGGTTCGGAATATTGCGGCGCCGTTATTATGGACGCGGCGGATAATTTGCAATGGGATAAGGGCGCGGATGTTTACAAGGTGATATTTATTGCCGGAAACGAACCTTTCACGCAGGGGACTGTTAATTACACTGACGCTATTGCGGCGGCAAAAAAGAAAGACATATTTGTAAACACCATATTTTGTGGAAGAAGGCAGCAGGGTATCGCAACAGGGTGGCAGGACGGAGCGTTGCTTGCGGGCGGAGATTATTTAAGTATTGACCAGCGCGCGAGAATCGTGGCTATTCAAGCTCCGCAGGACGAAGAGATTGGAAGACTCGGAAGAGAACTGAATGATACCTTTATTTTTTACGGCGGAAAAGGCGCGGTCGCGAAAAAGGAACAGGAGGCGCAGGATAAAAATGTCGTGGCATTGAAAGAAAGCGGCTCATATCTTCAGAGAGCTTTGTTTAAGGCGAAGGCTCAGTACAGCAGCAACGTCTCCGGCGACCTTGTTAATGCAGTGAAAGAGGAAAAGATAAAGCTGAAAGACATTAAGAAAGAGGAACTGCCGCCTGAGCTTCAAAAAATGGATAAAGAAGAACTTGAAAAATATGTTCAGGATAAGATTAGCGAAAGAAAGAAAATACAGGACAAAATCAGCAATCTGAATGATGAGCGCCGTAAATATGTTGCTGATGAAAGAAAAAAGCAGGCCGGAGCTTCGGGAGAACAGACGCTTGATCAGGCTGTTTCGGAAGCCGTGCGCACGCAGGCGGAAAAGAAGAAATTTAAATTTAAATCGGAATAATTTCATACAGGAGTTTTTAAAAATGGAAGAAGAAAAGAAGGGCGACGGAATGTCCAATTTTATACACGAGATAATAGAAAAGGATATTGACGAGGGCGTCTACGGTTCAAAGGTGCACACGCGTTTTCCGCCCGAGCCCAACGGTTATCTTCATATAGGCCACGCCAAAAGCATATGCCTGAATTTTACAACGGCGCTGAAATACAAAGGCCTGTGTAATCTGCGCTTTGACGACACCAACCCGGAAAAAGAAAGCGCCGAATATACGGAATCTATAATGAGGGATGTGCGCTGGCTCGGCTTTGACTGGGGGGAACGGCTTTTTTATACATCGGATTATTTTGAAAGACTTTATGAATACGCCGAAACTCTTATAAGGAAAGGCCTTGCCTATGCGGATGATCAAAGCGCCGAAGAAATAAGAAAAAACCGCGGCACGCTCACGGAGCCCGGAAAAGACAACCCTTTCAGAAACAGAAGCGCGGAAGAAAATATAAATTTCTTCCGGGAAATGCGCGACGGAAAATACCCCGACGGAGCAAAAGTGCTCAGGGCGAAAATTGATATGGCCCATCCCAACATCACCATGAGGGACCCCGCGCTTTACCGTATAAAACGGGCATCTCATCATAGGACGGGCGATAAGTGGCGCATATACCCGGTGTATGATTTCGCGCACTGCCTTTCGGATACAATAGAAGGTATAACGCATTCCATCTGCACTCTGGAGTTTGAGAACAACAGGCCTCTTTATGACTGGATACTTTTATCTCTGGAAATACCCGCGCCCCCGAAACAGATAGAGTTTGCGCGCCTCAATCTTACGCATACCGTTTTGAGCAAGCGAAAGCTTCTGCGCCTCGTCGCCGAAAAATATGTCAGCGGCTGGGATGATCCGCGTATGCCCACGATTTCGGGTTTGCGGCGCCGCGGTTATACACCGGGAGCAATAAGAGATTTTTGCGAGCGGATAGGCGTGGCGAAAACAAACAGCACCGTGGACATAGCTTTGCTGGAGCATTGCATAAGAGAGGATTTGAACATTAAGGCAAAGCGTGTGATGGCTGTGCTGGATCCGGTGAAAGTTATTATAGAAAATTATCCCGACGGGAAAAGCGAAGAAATAGAAGCGGTCAATAACCCCGCCGATGAAACTGCCGGCACAAGGAAAGTGCCATTCTCAAAGGAAATTTATATAGAGTCGGCGGATTTTATGGAGGACCCGCCTAAAAAATTCTTCCGTCTGGGGGTAGGCCGTGAAGTGCGCCTCAAACACGCCTATTATATCAAGTGCGAAAGTTTCACAAAAGATGCCGCGGGCAAAATTAGTGAAATCCGCTGCATCTATGATCCCGCCACACGCGGGGGCGATTCTCCCGACGGCAGAAAAATAAAGGGAACGCTTCACTGGGTTTCAGCCGCGCATGCCGTACCTCTGGAAGCCCGGCTTTATGAGCATTTGTTCCGGGCGGC
>VMTI01000123.1 GCA_013791675.1 bacterium
ACCTTAAATCCTAAGTTGTGATATATATCACAATTCAGAAAAACGGTTTAAAAATTCTTTTCGTCCTGCCCGGCAAAGCGGCCGGCGCATTTACACATCTTTTTCATATTCGCAAACGATATCTCTCCCTTTTTCTTTAGCCTTATACAACGCCCTGTCCGATGATTTTATTAAATCTTCCGCGGTCAAACCGTCCGACGGGAAAAAAGCCGTTCCCACGGAAATTGTCACGGGAGTTTCGCGCCTTACCGCCTCAACAATCTGCTGCGCTTTTTTTCGCGTATTATTTTTATCCGCCACCGGCATATACACACAAAACTCTTCACCTCCATAGCGTCCGGCCAAATCGGATTGGTAAATATTTTCCTTAATTTTGGCAGCCACTGATTTCAGCGCCTCATCCCCCATCGGATGGCCGTATGTATCATTGTATTTTTTGAAATTATCAAGATCGCACATAAAAAACGCGATTTTATAATCATATCGCCCGGCGCGGACAATTTCCTCATTCAAACGGCTCATAAAATACTTCCTCAGGAAAAGCCCCGTCAGGCCGTCTATTCTTGAAAGCTCCCGCACTTTTTCATAAAGAAGCATTTTTTCATAGCCCATCGCCACCTGCGACGCTATAACCGCGGCGTTTTTAATCTGCAAAGAGTCAAGTTTTCCCCTTGCCATGACCGAGCCGAGCTTCTTCCCCCCGGCCACAAGATTAAATTCGTAATATTCCTCCCCCTGCTTATTCTGTATTTTGCCGAGCATGGATTTCCAGAGGCCGGCTTCATCCGCCGAAAGGTTCTTGGAGCATAAAATTTCGTTCTCACCGCCCGCCGAGCTAAAAAAAGCGAGCGCATCCACACCGAGTTTCAGTGAAAAAGTCTCAATCGCTTTCTTCGCGAGTTCCTTCCCGTCCGAAACGGATTCTATGGCTTTTGAGAGCTCATAAAGTTTTTCGTATCTTTCAATTTCGGATTCATTTTTTTTAATTTCCTTTTCAGTTTCGGAATTTTCCGCATCCGATATAAGAAGCTCCTTTTCAAGCCGGCCGTATTTTATTTTAAAATCTCTGTAATTTTTTTTCCGCACCGCCAGTATTTTAAAATCGGGAACAACTAAAAAGAGCGCCAGCGCCGCGTACATATAACGCATCTCGCCGCCGAACAACACAAGCAATACGGCTGCTGTAACAGAAACGAATAATTTGACGGCTGTGTTCAATTTCCCCGGCGGTATTGAAAAAATAAGAAGCATACCCAAAGAAGCCGCGAGAAAAATACTGTGCCGCCCTATATCTGCAAAAAACACAGCGGGCAAAGCCGCCGCCGTAAAAAACAGCATCATACTCAGGCACCTTTTGCCGCCGCTCATTTCAAATCACCCCGCGAGACAACCCTGTCCCGCCCTTTTTTCTTGCCCTCATACAGAGCCTCGTCGGCAGCGACGATGATTTTAGCTTCTTCCCTGTAATCCTGAAAACTTGAAACACCCACCGTCACGGTGACTCCCGCGTATTTGCCGTCAAAATCAAATCTTTCCTTCTTTATCGTTTTTCTTATATGCTCCGCAATTACGAGACCTCTTTTTAAATCCGTCCGCGGCAGTATCACCGAAAATTCCTCGCCGCCGTAACGGCCGACGATATCGGTGGTGCGGAGGCTTTTTAAAATTCCAGCGGAAACCCGTCTAATCACCTCGTCTCCGGAGGGATGTCCGAAATCATCGTTAAATTTTTTGAAGTGATCTATATCCAGCATCAGGAAAACAAATTCCTCGCCGTGCCTTGAGGCTCTTGAAATTTCTTCTCTCAGCCGTTCCATAAAATACGAATGATTATACAGTTCCGTAAGATCATCCGTTATTGAAAGATTCTGCGTTGTTTCAAAAAGCTTCACATTCTCAACCGCCAGCGAAGAAAGAGTCGCTATTAAAGTCAGCACTCTCAATTCGGACGGCGACAACTTTCCCGCTTCATCCTTCACTTTTATTATGGACTGAATTTTTTCTCCGTCAAAAACAGGACAGGCTATTATAGACGCGGCATCTCCGGAATTATACAAATCAAATTTGTAATCCCTGTCGGTGTTTTCTATATATACAGATTTTTGGGTTGATTGCACCCAACTGTCGCAGGCGTCCTGAGCCTGTTTTATCAGACTCACTTCGGCTTCCGGGAAAATACTCCGCGTAAATTTTATTATAAACATGGAAATATCTTTCAGAGAAAAAGTCGTGCCGAGTTTCAGTGAAAATTCCGCCATTTTTTCATAACTTGCTATGCCCTTTTTCAATTCGGGAATAAGTTTCGCTCCCTGCTTTTGGGCTGTTTCAATTTCCGCGATTTTCATCTGCATATTTTCAAGCAGTATTTTGTTCCGTCCGCAATCATCTTCTTCTCTGCTTATATGCAAGCTCAAAAAGTAAACGATTCCCCAGTAAATTAAAATAGCGGCAGCTCCAAAAACTTTCACCGCAAGGGAGCCCGTAATAACGGCTGTTATCGCAACCAGCGTTGACAGAACCGCAATCACGGCCGCCGCATACGCGGAAAAATAAAGGAATGCGGCGATTTGAATAAAAACAAAAACTATAAAATAAGTTTCCGGGGACTCCGCTTTTATCAGGGCATACAAAACGGCCCAGAAACCCGCGAACATTAAAAGAACGAAAACACAATCAAAAACTAATTTTTTCAGAGAATGCTTCCCGTTATTCACTCTTAATCCAGCCATTTGCGAAACTCACATACAGCAGCGCCGCGACGGACCATGCCTGATGTATGCATCCTCTGCCGTAATAAGGCTCGTCAGCGTCAAATATCTCGGAGACACAATCAATTCCCGCTTTTTTAAAATGGCCCGTCCATATTTTTTCAAACCCCGCGCGGGAGGGTTTCCGCAGAGCATAATAAAACTGCAGAAGCCACGGCCACACCGTTCCCTGATGATACGCGCTATCTCTTTTTTCAAGATTCCCCCGGTATATCCCTTTGTATTCGCGCGCTTTTCTGTCAAGCGTCCGCAGTCCGAAAGGCGTGAGCAGTTTCTCGTCAATAATTTTCATAGCTTTTGAAACGGCATCAGACGGAAGAACATCTTTCATAATAGCGAGAGTTATTATCTGATTCGGCCTCAAACTCTTATCAGCTTGACCGCCGAGGTCTATTAAATCAGCCATATAGCCCTCTTTAAGAAAATATTTTTCTTTAATTGATTCGGCGGCTCGCGCTGCAAGAATTCCCGAATCAGGAACGCCCATAGCGGCTGCGAATTTCAAGGCGTTATACCACAAGCCCTGGATTTCAACAGGTTTTCCCGCCCTGGGCGTTATCGGGCGGCCTTGAAAAACAGCGTCCATCCATGTGAGGGCCTTGCCTTTCTGCTCCGCCGTTATAAGCGCGTCCGAGGGATCCATTTTTATGCCGAAATCCGTTCCCATTCTGTAATTTTTTATAATTTCGCTCACCGGTTTTTTCATTTCTTTTAAAAAACTATCGCGGGCGCCGAAATTTCTGCGGTATTCCGAAAGTGCCCAGATAAACCACAGCGACGCGTCAACAGCGTTGTAAGACGCTTTATTCGCCTGCGTTGAAAAAATATTCGGCAGCAGGCCGTTCCGTAGCGAGGCGCCCGCGCTTCTGAAAATCTTTTTTGCCGTTTCTTTTCGCCCCGTGCATAGAAGAAGCCCCGGCATGGAAATCATCGTATCCCTGCCCCATGCCTCAAACCAGTGGAATCCGGCGACGATTTCTCCGTGCGCGTCAAAATCAAGAGATTTCAGCAGAAGTTTTTCAAAAAAAGAATTTTTGCATTTGAAATTTTTCAAAAATTCCTTTCCCCTGCGCAGCCTCTGCCCGGTAAAATCCATCTTCTGGTACCTGCTCAAAGCGGCGGCGCCGGACGAAAAAACAATTCTGAACTCACCGCCCTTTTTGATATCCGTTTTCCAGAATCCGGGAGAAAACAGCATCTCGCGACAGCTCCCGTCTCTTATTTTGTCCTCGGAATAATAAGCGTTCTTAATCTTTTTTTTGCTTATAAAAGCGCTGTCACCTTTAAAAAAACAAACTGTTTCCGGCGTTTTCAGGCTGCCTCCGCCCGCGTGTGCGCGAAAACTGATATCATCAGCATTAGCTCTCAGATAATGACTCAACCTCATTGAAAAAAAAGGCCGGATTTCCAGAGGATCGGGGCATTTCCCGTATTCGGCGCGATAACAAAATTCCACCGCGTTTTTACGGGGGGACAATGATATTTCTTCAATAAGCGTAAAATTTTTTCCCGACAAAGCGTACTTAACGCTCGGGGAGACCTGCAGAAGAACAACTTTTGTCAAGCCGGCGATTTTAACGGAATTGAGCAGATTATACCGCGTCAGATTGCGGGATTCCATAAGCAGAGAATGGAATCTCCGTGAGTTTTTTCTATCGGATGTTTGTGAAGAATATCCGCCTAACTCATTTGTCAGAAGCCATTCCTCGGCGGGCTTTATGTTTTTTCTGCTTTCAGTCGTCAAATTTAACGGCTTCCTGAGAAAGCGGTGTGCTGCTTTCCTTCTGCAGAGACATTATAAAATCACCGGTTTTTTTAAGAATTTTTATATTAATTTTCAGTTCTCTTATAACATCATCAAGGGCTCCCCTGTATTCTTTTGAACCGAGATTGTACGTCGGCGGTGTGCCGGTTTTGCTCTCATCCTCAAGCTGCTCAATCAGAAATTTTATCTCGCCCTTCATTTTTTTCAGACTGGCAGGCATTTTCTTAATATCCTGCATCTGTTTTCTCAAATTGGCTATCAGCTCTTCCTTGCTCTTCACTTTATCCTCCTAATCACTCTGCGAAAAACAGAAAACGTCGGAACTTGCGGCTTCCGTTTTGATCACAACCTGCCCTTTTTTAATTTTATATTTTCTGCCCGTAAATATGCTTTTGTAAAAGCCGCCCGCGGGCACATATTCAGGCAGCTTTAAAACCAGCTTGCGCTTTTGCTTGTGGGCGTTGAAAACAACTATAACGCTGTCCTGAAAATAATGTTTTATGTATGCCCACAGCTTATCTTCCGTCAAAAGATCGTCGTGACGCCCCATTGTAACGGCGGGAGATTTCGCTCTGGAATGAAGAAGTTTTGAAACATGGTCAAAAACGTCTTTCTCATTTTTTCCCGTATTATCAAACATCATCATTCTTCTGTTGTCCGGGTCGGCGGCGCCCGTCATAGCTATTTCATCCCCGTAA
Source organism: bacterium (assembly GCA_013791675.1). Taxonomy (GTDB): domain Bacteria; phylum CG03; class CG03; order CG03; family CG03; genus CG03. The sequence goes on from VMTI01000123.1 coordinate 5,232, forward strand.
TAAATCATCGGAATTCCGGGATTTGTCAGAAGAAAAGTGAAGGCGTTTTTTATCTTTCCATAACTTTCGGGATTATCTACCCGGGGAGGATTCTCCCATCCTATTTTCTTTTCATCTCCCGTAATATCGCCGTCGGCATAAGCCATAAAACGCGGAAAATCGTGATTTCCCAAAAGAGGCGACATATAATAAACGTTCTTGTAGTTTTCAAGCGAATCCCCAAGCTGCTCTGAAAGCATTTTGTAATTTTCTTTCCCGAGGGCGAACACGTCTCTTATGGGCCAGTAAAGCGGAAAATCAAACTGTCCGTCCAGCATTTCCGCGGAAACAAAACTGTTTATGTCTTTTCTTGACGCTATGGATTCCCCCACCATATAAAATTTACTGCCAAAGGTTTCTTTCGTCGCCCCAGCGAAAGCTTTCCAAAAATTATAAGGAATGTGCTTAACCGCATCCAGCCTCGCTCCGTCAAAGCCGAATTCTTCTATCCACCACAGCGCGTTTTTTACCACAGCCTCAACGGCTTTGCCGTTACTGTAATCAAATGAGGGTAAAAAAGAATCAAACCATGTGGTGAAAGGATATTCATCAAATTTTCTTATGTTCTTTTCTCCGTTGGGAAGTTCCAGTTTTCCAAACCATTCAGGGTGTTCTCCATACCACGGATGTTCCGTGTGCACATGATTGAAAACCATATCATCTATCACTTTTATCCCGTGGGCATGAGCCGTTTTAATCATAGCTTTTAAATCAGCTGCGCTTCCGAAGCGCTCTTCTGTTTTAACGAATGAAGCCGGCCAGTAACCGTGATAGCCCGTAAAATAGCGGTGCGGCGGAAGCGCGTCCTTAAAAGCTCCTCCCACATTGTCTATAACCGGCGAAATCCAGATGCAATTTACTCCCAGACGCGCGAAATATCCATCTTCAATTTTCTGCTTTATTCCGGCGAAATCACCGCCCATATAATTTGCCTTCGGACTTAATCCATCCATCACTACGGGATTATCATTGGATTTGTCGCCATTATAAAACCGGTCTGTCATCAAGCTGTATATAACAGTCTGAGGCCATGAAGGTTCTTCTGAAAAATTTTTCGGTATTATACACATAGGCGAGAAATTACCATCCCTGTCCGAAGCCCATAAATAGACGGTTTCCAGGCCTTCTCCTTCAGGCAGAGAAAAACTTACTGAAGTTCCGTCATAAACTTTCTCTCTCACTTCCCCCCGGTAGTACAGTATTACCTTATAGCCTTTAAAAGCATCGTCAAAATACGAGAATACAAGTTTCCATTTTCCGCCCTCAAGACTTTCTCTCTTCTGAAAAGGTGTTTTAACTTTTTTTTCCTTGATACTTAAAATGGAATTAAAACCGCCGAAGCCGTCCGCGGATTTTTCGGGATTTGCCGGGTCAGTTATCCATTTCCCGTCAATAACTAATTTATAGCTGTGAATACCAGGCGGCACCGTCATCAAAATTTCAAACTTTCCGGATGATGTCTTTTCCATAATATCTGAATTAGCATTCCATCCGTTAAAACTTCCGGCGACAGACACTTTCTCCGTCGTGGCTTCCGGTGTATAAATAAATAATTTTGAAGAAATTTTTTTTATCATGAGCGGCAGAGTTATTTCGGATATTTCCCCATCCGCTTTGGTTATTTTTAAGTTTATAAGCTCAAGGCCTTCTTTTTCAGGCAGCTTCAGAAAAAAAGAATCATCTTTCTCATAAGTGAAACCGGCGAAAGGCGAAACAATGTCTGTCACCCCTTTTATAAAAAGCGTTACGTGTATCTCTTCCCCCGGCAAACCCGCCCTCGGCTCCGTGGCAAAAATAGGGACGGAGGTAATTAACATTACAACAAATCCGATTATTCTAAAAATTACTTTTAAAAATGGCATAAATTAAATAACTTGTTCTCTTTAAATCTTGAAATTATTAGCAATTAAATTACCTCCGTCCCTATTATTTTTCAACAAGGACTTCTTCATCTATTTTTTTAGCAATTGTATCAAGCGCTTCTTTGACTGTTTTCTTGCCCGCGAGAGCCGCGTATAAATAAGGATTTACCGTATTCTCGAGAGCGGCATAAGAAACAACTTTAGGACGGGCAACTGCCGTTTTCATCTGTTCAAAAAATATTTCTATGTCCGGCTGCTTTGAAAAATCTATGTATTTTGCGCTGTTAATGTTAACCGGAATCTGAGTCAGATTAGAGGCCCACCTTGCCTGAACCCGGTCAGAGGTCAGATATTTCAGAAATTTAAAACAAAGTTCGGGATGGCGGGCTTTTTTAAGAACAACCATGTTAGAGCCTCCGACATTTGTTGAAGTGCCGGCCGGACCGCGCGGAATAAGGGCAATTCCAAAATCCAGTCCCGCGTCACGGAATCTCTTTATATTCCAGGGCCCTGTTAAAATCATCGCGTACATTTCGTTAATAAAGCCCGTATCAGGCGCGATCGCGCCGCTCTGCCAGGCGCCGGCCTCAACCTTATGTTTTTGATAAAGGTCCACCTTAAACTGCAGAGCCCTAACGCCGGCTTCCGAATTAAGGATGCATCTTTTTCCGTCTTCCGTTAGAAACTTCACTCCGTATGTGTTAAAAAACGGAAATGTCCACCACAGTTCCTTATCCATGGCAAAGCCGAACTGATCGGGACGTCCGTCGCCGTTTTTATCTTTCGTCAGCAGTTTCGCCGCTGCGAGGAATTCGTCCCATGTTTCAGGCGGGGATTTGATACCGCTTGCCCTGAACATTTTTTTGTTGTAAAAAAGCGCGGCGCCTGTTGTCTGATCGGGCAAACCGTAAATTTTTTTAACGCCGTCTTCTATCCACACATTTGAGTTTATCGCGGCCTTCACATAATCTTCCGTATTTATTTCCCCGTACTGCGTCAGTTCCAAAACAGAACCGGATATAACCAGGCGCGGCAGAAAAGCGACATCCACACGGGCTATATCCGGCGCCGTATTCGTTATCATTGACGTCATAAGCTTGGACTCATGGCCGCCCCACGGAACTCTCTGAACGCTTATCTGCGTTCCCGGATTGTTTTTTTCAAATTCCCTTGCAATACTTTCAAGCTCTTTGTGCTCTTCATTGTTGTATGTTTCCCAGAGAACAACTTTCTTTATATCCTTTTCATCCGCACCGGGCGTTCCGCAGGAATTTATTGCGGCAATAGCGGCGATAAAAAAAACAAATAGTTTTAATTTTTGATTTTTCATTCCTTCACCGCTCCCGCTGTCAGGCCTTCTATAAAAAATTTTTGGAGACCGAGGAAAAGCACGGCAATCGGTATTATGGAAAACGCCGAAGCCGCCATAAGCAATGTCCATTGAGTGGCATACTGCCCTCTGAAAAGAGCCAATCCGACAGGCAGCGTCAGCTTAAGGCTGTCAGGGGTATTCACCACAAGCTGCCAGAGAAAATTTGTCCATTGGAAAAGAAAGGTCAAAAGAAAAACCGTCGTTATGACCGGCATGGACAGCGGCACCATAATATTTTTGAAAATCTGCCATTCGCTCGCGCCGTCAATCTCCGCCGAAGATATCAAAGCGTCTGGAATCGTTTCCATGTGCTGCCTTAACAGAAAAAGCCCGAATATATTCGCCACATGCGGTATAATCATACCCTTGTAGGTGTTGATCCAGCCGAGTTTTGTGACTATGGCAAACTGCGGCACCATATACATCATACCGGGAATCATAAGGGTGGACAGCAGTATCCAAAAAAGCGTTTCTTTAAAAATAAATTCCTTTTTTGCGAAAACATACGCCCCCATTGAGCAGAAAAGAGCCGTCATAAAAGCCCCCGACGTTGCCACAATGAGGGAATTTATAAAAAACTTTGAAAAAGGAAAGGACTCGTTAGTCCACACCGCCGCAAAATTCTTAAACAGCGGCTGGGCAAAAACAAAATCCAGCTTAAACCCGTGCCCTTCCGCTTTGACGGCGACAAAAAGCATCCAGAAAAAAGGAAACAGCATCACCAGCGCGCCTAATATCAAAGCCAGCATCAGCAGAGTTTTCTTCAAACTTTCCCTTATTTTTTCTACATCCATTAGTTTTTCTTCCTCATCATTTTCGCGTTAACAAGCGAAATTCCCAATGTTATGAAGAGCAGTACATAACTCACAGCGGCGGCATAACCGTATTCCATCGTTTCCCATTTTTCAAACAGATAATAGCCCGAAACTCTGGTGGCGCCCTGAATATTTCCCATAAATTCAACAACATAGGGGCCGCCCTGAGTCATTGAATAAATTTCGGTAAAAGCGTTCAGCGAACCTATTGTTCCCATAATAACAAGAAAAAGTATTATGGGCTTAACCAGCGGAATCGTTATATAAATAAGTTTCTGCCATGCGTTGGCTCCGTCAATCTCCGCCGCCTCGTAAACCGAAACCGGAATATTCTGTATGGCGGAAAGAAAAAGTATCATGCCGAAACCCGCGCCCCTTAGAACCATCGCAATCGCCACACCGGGTAAAGCTGTCCTCGGATTTGCCAGAATACCCTTATCCATAAAAGCGCTGAATCCGAGAGAATCCAGTATTTTCGGAAGAATACCGAAATGCGGGCTGTATATAAGCGTCCAGATGATGCCCACAACCAGAATATCCAGAACGCTGGGCAGAAAATAAGCGCTTCTGAAAAGAGAAACTCCCGGAAGCTTATTATTAAGCAGTATCGCCAGTATCAAGCCCAGAAACACCGTAAGCGGAATCGTCAAAATGCCGTAATAACCCGTCACAATCAGCGACCACCAGAAACGCGAATCATGAAAAAGCTTTATATAATTATCAAAGCCCACAAATTTCATGTCTGAAAAAATATTATACAGATTGGTTGTCCAGCTCACCTTATGCAGGCTCAGCACCAGTGAATATATTACCGGATAGGCGAGAAATAAGGAGAAAACTATGAGAAAAGGCGCAAGAAACAAATACGCCGTAATGTTATTATGAATGTTTTTGCCGTTAATTTTCATTTATTCTCTTCTCTGTATCGGGGTGAAAAAAATGCATCTTTTCCGCGTTGAAAATCAATTCCAGGCGATCCCCGGGTTTTACCCTGTTTGAACCTTCTGTTTTCATCACAAGTTCGGAGCCGCCCACCGTTTTCAGATGAATATAATTTTCACTTCCCATGGGCTCTTCCGCTTCCACGACGACAGGCACGGTATTTTCCGCTTCCTTTACACCCGCGTAAATTCTGTCTATTATATTCTCCGGACGGATGCCCATAATTAAATTTTTTCCGGAAAACGCCGAGAGAAAATCAAATCCTTTGCGGCTGTATTTCAGCTTAAATCCTCCGGCTGCCTCACTTATTAAAAATTTTTCGCCTTCGCGGGAAACTTTTACTTTAATTAAATTTATCGGGGGAGAGCCTATGAAGCTCGCGACAAATTTTGATACGGGCCGTTCATAAAGCTTCATAGGTTCGTCAATCTGCTGAATATAACCATCTTTCATTACGACAATTCTGTCGCCCATTGTCATGGCCTCAATCTGGTCATGTGTGACATAAATTGAGGTTATCTGAAGTTTCGCGTGCAGTTTTTTTATTTCAACGCGCATCTGCACCCTGAGTTTAGCGTCAAGATTTGAGAGAGGTTCGTCAAAAAGAAAAACTTTCGGCTTCCTAACTATCGCGCGGCCCAGCGCCACGCGCTGTCTCTGCCCGCCGCTCAACGCCTTAGGCCGGCGGTCAAGTAAATGCTCTATTTCCAGAATCCGCGCCGCTTCGGTAACCCTTTTTTTAATCTCATCCGCCGGATATTTTCGGAGCTTCAGCCCGAAAGCGAGGTTATCCCACACTTTCATATGCGGGTAAAGGGCGTAGTTCTGAAACACCATCGCTATATCTCTTTCTTTCGGAGGAATATCATTAACTATTCTGTCGCCTATCCGCAATTCTCCCGCCGTGATGTCCTCGAGGCCGGCTATCAGCCTTAAAGTCGTCGATTTTCCGCATCCGGAAGGACCTACAAAAACGCAGAATTCCCTGTCTTTTATATGCAAATTAATATCCTTGCATCCGACGACATCACCCTCGTAAATCTTCGCGATATTTTTTAAGATTACTTCAGCCACAATTAAGCCTCCCTTTGCTCTTTTGCCGTTTTAATTTCTGAGCTGTCACGGCAGAGTTATAACAGAATTATTGCCGCCGAGCCCGTCTGCGGACGTGTTGGAATTGGATGGATCAATTATCCAGTTTCCGTCAGTCACAAACTTGTATTGATGCGATCCGGAGCTCAAAGGCACAATCGCCGACCATATTCCCGAGGCGTTCTTGCTTAGGGGATTGACGTCTTGAGACCAGTTATTGAAACTGCCCGCGACAACAACTTTATTCGCGGTGGGCGCGGAGCAGGTAAAAAGAATCCCGCCTTTAACCTGTTTAGGAGCTCCGGCGGCGGACACCACTTCCGCCGCTTTATCGGGAGATGCCCCGCTGACAGTAACAACTGAGTTTACTCCGCCGACGCCGTCGTCGGCCGTATTGGAATTGGCAGAATCGGTTATCCAGTTTCCGTCCACCACAAACTTGTATTGATGCGCGCCAGTTGCCAGAGGCGCAATCACCGACCATATACCCGCGGCGTTCTTTCTCATGGGATTGGCGTCCTGCGACCAATTATTGAAACTTCCGGCAAGAACAACTTTATTCGCGGTTGGGGCGGAGCAGGTAAAAAGAGTCCCTCCTTTAACCTGCTTAGGAGCATCTGCGGCGGACACCACTCCCGCCGCTTTATCGGGAGATGCCCCGCTGACAGTGACAACTGAGTTTACGCCCCCGACGCCGTCGTCCGCCGTATTGGAATTGGCAGAATCGGTTATCCAGTTTCCGTCCACCACAAATTTGTACTGATGCGCGCCTGCCGGCAATTTCAAAGTCGTCTCCCACCTGTCTTCTCCCAATTCGCGCAGAGGATTTGCATCCTGTGACCAATCATTAAAACTGCCCGCGATAACTACCTTATCAGCTACCCCTGTATAACTGAAAATTGTGCCGTTCTTCCCTGTAACAGGCCCCGCCCCGCCCTGTCCGGGCAAAGATGAAACAGTCTCTTTCGGAAGAGGAGCGCAGGCGGTAAACAAAAGAAACGAGCAGACAAACGATAATTTAGATTTCATTATTCCTCCCTAATTTTTAAACAAAGGACAAAAACAAAACATTGAAAACTCAAGCGCATTGTACATTATTTATTTCACAATTAAAAGCGAATTAATATTACCCGTGCCGTCATCGACGGTAAGCGGGTTGTGCGGGTCAAGAATCCACGTGTAGGAATCAAGCACATATTTATAAGTGTACCTTCCGGAAGGAATAACCGCGGCGGCTTCCCAGACATCGTTTTTATTTTTTTTAAGCTCTATGGAACGATGCCCCGACGTCTGGTACTCCCAGCCGTTGAATTCTCCGGCGGCAAAAACACTTTTCGCGGACGGCGCGTCAAGGAGAAAAAGCACTTTGCCGTCAGGGCGCTGCGATGGAGGCGGGATTCTTTCTTTCACCCACCTCCAAGCGCATGATGAAAAAAGCAGAATTACCGTCAGAAACTTAAAACAGCTCTTAACCATATTTTCTCCTGTTCTTTAAGAAGTTCATAACCCTTATCCCAACCGTTTTGATTATACAAAAAATCCTCCCTTCTATCACTCTCATCAGTAAAAGAAAAATCTTCCGGCGACATTCCCGCTCCCGCTTCAACACTTAAAGCGCCTTTCTTAACGCCCGCCGAAAATGAGCTGCATAAATAATTTTTCACACCGTCTGAAAAATACAGGGGTGAAAATTTAAATGAAAAAAGCGAGATGCTCTTTTCGGCCGTTATCACAGCTTCTTTTATTTTTTCGTCCGGGAAAAATTTAGCGGCTAATTTTAGATTATAATTGCGCCCCTTGAAGTTACCCAGGAGCCAGTATTCTTTCCAGCTTTCGTACCTTCCTGTGTTTCCATAGTAATAATTTATGCTGTACGGATCAAAATCATCATGCACATTATAGCCTGCGGGAATATGGTTTTTTATTATCGCTGTTTTAGCGCCTATATACGAGTCAGCAAAATTCCACCTCGCGAGAAAAGAATATTTTTCGCTCTTCGTATTAAAATTCCAGAACTCCGAGAATTTTCCGTTTTCCGACGCGTATGAGCACTGCGCGGAAACAGGGCCTTTGTATTTCACGCCGGCCGTATATTTTTTAGCTTCATAGAAACGCCACTTCTTATCAATGCCCGAATCGCCGAGGCCTCCTTCATTCCAGCGGACTGCGTGCAGCATTTTATTTATCAGAACACACTGGCCGAAATAAACAGCCCGCCCCTGCTCAGCCTGCGCGTCAAGAGATAATTCGCTTTCTTCGTTAAAGCCCTTGTACCAATCAAGAGCGTTGGAACTTCCCAACCATGTCTGCGCAATATCGGGATCAGGAAACCAGTGGCTGGACGATGCGAAAGGAAAATCAATCCCTTTTCTCAAAAGATATTCCGCGCGTATACCACCTATGCCGGCCGAAGCGAAAAGAGTATCTTCTTCGGTCTCATAATCA
>VMTI01000263.1 GCA_013791675.1 bacterium
AAAATAAGAAGGCATTATATAAAGATTCTCCCCGGAGACAGGGTGAAAGTGGAGCTTTCTCCTTATGACCTTACCAAGGGAAGGATAGTTTTCAGAGAGAATGCGAATCGTAATTATGGAGAAGAGCAATGAAGGTAAAATCATCCGTTAGGCCTATATGCAACAAGTGCAAAGTCGTCAAAAGAAAAGGCGTTGTGAGGGTTATATGCGAAAACCCAAAGCACAAGCAGAGACAGGGCTGAGAAAAATTAAAATACAGCTGCGGAAGCAGCTGTAACAGGGGGAAAATATATGGCAAGGATTTCAGGGATTGAATTACCGATGAATAAAAAGCTTATTCCGGGTTTGTGTTATGTTTATGGAATAGGCAAAACCACGGCCATGGCTATAGCTGAGGCTTCCGGTATTTCTCCGGATAAAAAAATAAAAGAATTGTCGGATGCGGAAGTCGCTAAAATTCAGAAAATAATCAACGAGACTTATAAAGTTGAGGGCGATTTGCGCCGAGAGGTGCAGGGTAATATTAAACAGCTTATGGAGATAGGCTGTTACAGAGGCCTTAGGCATAGAAAAGGCCTGCCCGTGAGGGGCCAGCGCACCAAAACCAACGCGCGCACAAGAAAAGGCAAAAAGAAAACCGTGATGGCGTCGAAAAAAGAGGCGCCGAAAAAGGGGTAATATAAATGGCTACAACAACAACAAAAAAAAGAAAAATTCATGTTAAGGAAGGAAAGATATATGTGCTGACGAGCTATAACAACACGATAGTGACGGTCACGGATATGAACGGGAATGTTATTGTTTCTTCATCCGCCGGAGCGAACGGATTTAAGGGAGCCAGAAAAGGTACAACATACGCATCCGGAGTGGTGGCGGCCACTGCGTCTAAGAAAGCCAGAGAAATAGGAATGGAAAGGGTGGATGTTTTTGTTAACGGCCCCGGTTCGGGCAGGGAATCGGCGTTAAGATCCGTGCAGGGCGCGGGTATCAAGGTGTCTTCGGTAAGAGATATTACTCCCATTCCGCACAACGGATGCCGCCCGAAAAAAAAGAGAAGGGTATAAAATTGGAAATTATGGATTTTGGATTTGAGGAATTGAAATATATAGAAGGCGGGAGGATATAGAATGTCAAGATACACGGGGCCTAAATGCAAACTCTGTAAAAAATACGGAGAAAAACTTTATCTGAAAGGAGACCGGTGCTGGACGGCCGAGAAATGTCCTATGGCGAGAGAATCAACCTCCGGCGGCGGGGTGAAAACTTTCCGGAGACAGAAATCGGAATACGCGAAGCATCTTAAAGAAAAACAGAAATCCAGAATATTGTTTGGTGTCGGTGAGGCGCAGCTTCGAAAAGTTTTTCATACCATTTCGCGTAAAAAGGGCATAAAGGGTGAAAATCTTTTGAGCGCTTTGAGCCGCCGGCTGGATAATGTCGTTTACAGACTGAATATGGCCGCGAGCCTTCCACAGGCCAGGCAGATAGTGGGGCACAGGTTTATGAAGGTTAACGGAAGAGTGTGTAATATTCCTTCGCGGGAGCTGGGGACGGGCGATAAAATAGCTCTCACGGAAAAGGGTAAAAAAATAGAGTCTGTAAAAAAATCACTCGAGCACAGCGCTTCAAAAAATATACCGGATTGGCTGAAACTTGAAAAAGATATGATGACGGGCACAGTTGCCAGGGATATTACTTCTGAAGATTTGGTTCAGGCGGGAATAGATCACCGCCTTATAGTGGAATTCTATTCAAGGTAAGGAGGGAAAATGAAAGAATTTATAATTCCCGAAGGCTATATTATGGATGAAGGTACCGCGACGGAAAGTTACGGAAGTTTCAGCATAGCGCCTTTTGAGAGGGGTTTCGGCTACACGTTGGGAAATTCGCTTAGGCGCATATTGCTTTCTTCTATAGCTGGCGCGGCGGTGAGCGGCGTAAAGATAGAGGGCGTTCAGCATGAATTTTCCTCTGTTTTCGGTGTGAAAGAGGATGTCGCGGAGGTTATACTCAATTTAAAAAAATTAAGGTTCTCTCTTGCGGAGGATGAAAAAGTTATTTTATCGCTTAACACATCGGCGAAAGGCGCTGTTCATGGAAAGAATATAGATATTCCATCGGGCGTGAAACTTGCCAATCCCGACGCTTATCTCTTTACGCTGGATAAGCCGAAAAAGATGAAGATTGATATAGAGGTTACAAAAGGGATAGGTTTTATGCCGATTGAAGCCAGGACGGAAAGTGCCGACATTGGATTTATTCCGATTGACGCGGATTATTCTCCGGTTAAAAAAGTGTCGTACACGGTTGAAAACACAAGAGTTAAGAGAATAACGAATTTTGACAAGCTGATTCTTGAGATAAAAACAGACGGAACTGTTTCTCCTCTTGACGCTCTCAAAAAAAGCGCTTTCATACTGAGAAAATGTGCCGAAGTTTTTGTTAAGCCTGTGGAAGAAAGCGAGGAAGCCGAAGACGGCGCTTCAGCGAAAAACAGTGACGCATTTGAACAATCCATTGAAGTGCTCGGAGTCTCCACCAGGATACTTAACAGTTTGCGGACAAAAAAAATATCCACAGTGAAAGAGCTCCTGCAGTACAGCGAGAAAGAATTCGGAACCTTTCCTAATTTCGGCCCCAAGTCTCTGGCGGAATTGAAAAAGGCTCTTAAAGAATTTTCAAAGAAAGAAGGAATAGAGGTTTCTCTGAAATGAAAAAGCTAAATGTTAATGCCGCTCACAGGCTTAGTATGATGAGGGGAATGGCGGAATCCATAATAATGACGGAAAAGATAGAAACTACTGTTGCCAAGGCCAAGTTTCTCCGCGGTTTTGTGGAAAAAATTATAACAACCGCGAAAGCCTCAGGAATACATCCGAGGCGTCAGGCCGCGCGTCACATCAAATCCCGCGAGGCCATGGCTAAACTTTTTAAAGAGCTTGGCCCAAGGTATAAAGACAGGCCCGGCGGTTATACGAGAATCATCCGGCTGGGCAGCCGGCAGGGTGACGGCGCCCAAATTTGCAGAATAGAACTTGTTAAATAGCGGCGCGAGGCGCTGCGGCTACCCGTTATTGTGTAGACGCACCGTCTCTGAGGCGCGCTGTATTGAATAGAAAAGTATGCGGGTGTTTGTCTGCGTTCCCGACTTTTAAGGAGGATGGGCGAGATGAGTAAAGTGTCAGAATTTTTAAGCGGCCTTTTTAGTAATGATATAGGCATGGATTTAGGGACATCCAACACGCTGGTTTATGTGAAAGGCCGCGGCATTGTGCTTCAGGAGCCTTCAGTGGTGGCGATAGATACTGTTCATGACAGGGTTATAGCCGTTGGAGTTGAAGCCAAGCGGATGCTCGGGCGAACGCCAGCCACCATCATAGCTTTGAGGCCCCTCAAAAACGGAGTTATAGCCGATTTCGACGCCACCGAGCGAATGATAGCGCGGTTTATAAAGAAAGCGAAAAAATCTTTCAGTTTTCTCCGTCCCCGAATTGTAATAGGTGTGCCTTCCGGAATAACTCAGGTTGAAGGAAGAGCCGTCAAGGAAGCCGCCGAGGGCGCCGGCGCGAGAGAAGTGTATTTGATTGAGGAGCCGAAAGCCGCGGCTATCGGCAGCGATATGGCTATAGCGGAACCATCGGGAAGAATGATAGTTGATATCGGCGGCGGTACGACGGAAATGGCGGTGATATCGTTAGGAGAAATGGTGATATCGCGTTCAATCAGAGTCGGAGGCGACGCGATGGATGAGGCAATAGAAGATTTTTTCAAGAAAAAACATAATCTTCTTATAGGCGAAGGCACGGCCGAACAGACAAAAATAAATATAGGCTCGGCTTTTCCCCTCGAGGAAGAGTTGAAAATGAATGTGAAGGGCCGCGATCAGGTTTCCGGACTTCCTAAAACCATAGAGGTGAGTTCGCAGAATATAAGGCAGGCGCTTGCCGGCCCCGTAAAGAGTATAGTGGAAGCCATAAAAGCCACGTTGGAAGAAACACCCGCGGAGCTTTCATCCGACCTTGTGGAAAACGGAATTGTCCTCGCCGGAGGCGGTTCGCTGCTGAAAGGCCTTGATAATCTCATACAGCAGGAAACGTATCTTCCTGTGCGGCGAGCGCCGGATCCTCTTGTTTGCGTGGCACTTGGCGCGGGAAAATATCTCGAAACTCTTGAAGAGATAAAGAGAGCTCAAAAGGAATATGCATGACAGCAGGCAGGGGAAGATTTTTTTTATTATCTTTCTTCTGCTTTCCGTTTTTTTGTGTTTTATTGTCCCTGCCCGCAAAACAAAACAACTGAGACTTTTAGCAAAGTACATATATTACACGCCTTATGCCAAAAGCCGTGAGGCGCTGTTAAACCTTGCTTCTTTTCCCGGTAAGTTCTTTAATTTGGCCGGACAGGACCGGATGCTCCGAGCGCAAAAACAGGAATTATTTGAAAAACAATACACAATTATCCAGCTTGAGAATGAGCTTGAAAAAAGAAAAAATATAGAAGGCGCTTTAAAAAATACATTTTTAAAAAACGCGAAATTAATCCCGATTTTTCCTTACGGCAGCATAGGAAAAAATTCAAACATTCTGCTGTTAAAAAACGATGAAGATTCCTATGGCGAAGGATGCCCTGTTATTTGTTTCAGTGGCGGACGGTGGGTTCTGGCCGGAGTTGTGGGCAAAGACAAAGAAGGTTCTGTATCGGAATGCATATTGATTTCCAATAAATCATTTCGTGTTTCCGTGACGAGCGAAAAAGATTCTTTCTGGGCTGTTTTGATAGGGAATTCCGAAGGAATTTGCTCTCTGGATTTTGTGTGGCCGTCAAGAGACATTGTTGTCGACGCGGGAGCTGACTTGGTGACATCGGGCTGGGACGGAAAATTTCCGCCGGGGCTTTATTGCGGCCGAGTTATAAAAGCCGTAAAAAGCAGGGTAGGTGAATATAATATTTCCGTTAGAACCGCTTATGACGCAAATGTTCCCGATGCCCTTTTTGTGCTGTCAAAATGAATATATTAAATACCGTTCTTTTCCTCTTGATTGTTCCGTACGTGCAGATTTTTATATTAAATCCTCTTTCTCCTCGGAGTTTTCCGGACATGGCTCCATCTCTGTTTATCGCCAGCCTTGTTCTTTTCGCGTCAAAGATACCGGCCTCCTACAGTTATGTTTACGCTTTTCTTTTGGGCGCGGCCGCTTCGGCTATTTACGGACATCCGCTGGCTTTTGATTCCATCAGTTTTTTAGTCATAGTTTACAGTGTGAAGAAATTTTCCGAGAATTTTGATATGTCCGGTTTCGGCGGCCAATTTGTGCTGGGTTTCGCCGCATCCATCTTAAATTTCATTTTTCTGATTTTATTTTCCCAGTTTCTTCTCATAAGCGCGCCGCGCTTTGCAGGCGCGATTCCACAGGCGGCAGGGACGGGACTTCTGCTTGTTTTTTTGTTTAATTTTGTTTTAAGAGGCCGCCGGCAGATGCGTTAATATGTGGTATAAGGATAGGGGATGGGATCATTTTGTTAGATATATCAGATTTATAAAGATAGTTTTCATTGCTGCTTTTCTGCTTGTTTTTTTCAGGGTTTTCCAGATACAAATATTAAACGGCCTTAAATTTTCGGAAAAATCACGGGACAATTATCTTAAAAGGTTTATTGTTCCGCCCAACAGAGGCCGTATCATTGCTTCTGATGGGCAAATCGTCGCCACAACATATATTTCATACGAGCTTGTCTCTCAGATTATACCTTCGGAAAAGCTTAAAAATGATATATGTTCTATCACGGGAGTTTCCAAAAATACGCTGGAGGGATCTTTGGCGGCATCGCTTAAAAAAGGAGAAATCCTCAATGTGCTCGTGCGCGATATGAGGGGGCGCTCTCTCATCGCGATGGCTTCGGTTATAAACGAGTATCCGAATTTAAGGATAATAAAATCGCCTAAAAGGTTTTATCCCTACGACAAAATATTCAGCCATGTGACGGGTTACCTCGGTATTCCGCTTGAGCGTGCAACGCGGAACATAAATTATTCCTATTCAGGGTCTCTTCACGGCACATCAGGGCTTGAAAAAAACTTTGATAGTTATCTTTTTGGTTCTCCGGGCGGAGAAATAGTTGAGGTTGGAGCCTCGGGCGATATAATAGAGGTTAAGGGACGGGTGCAGCCTTCCACGGGCGATGAGATAATTCTTACCGTTGATTCACGCCTTCAGCAAAAAGCTTATGAAGCTTTTGACGGCCGCTCGGGCGCGGCTGTGGCTATGAATCCAAAAACCGGCGCCGTTCTTCTTTTTGTCAGTTCCCCCGGTTTCAGCCCCGGTGCGTTCGGGGATGATCCGGAGGAAGTTTCAAGAATGATGACTTCACCGCGGATACCCCTCGTAAACAGAGTTATTCAGATGAAATATCCGCCGGGGTCCGTTTTCAAAATAATCACTTCTGCCGCCGCGTTAAACGAAAATTGCATAGACACAGGCAACAAAATAGATTGCCCCGGATTTTTTCAATACGGGAAACAGGTGTTTAACTGCTGGAAGGAAGAGGGGCACGGAAGCTGTGATTTTATGAAGGGTTTTTCACAGTCCTGTAATGTTTATTTTTACAATACGGCGCTTGCAGCCGGCGAAAAAAATTTATCTAAATATGCGAGTATGATGGGGCTTGATCTCAATGTTCTCAAAGATATTTCCGGCGAGCTGCCCGCCACAATACCATCTTCGCCATGGAAGAAAAAAAACTACAAAAAAAACTGGTTTCCGGGAGACACTATCAACATGGGCATAGGGCAGGGTTTTTTGTGGATAACGCCTATGCAGGAGGCTCTCGCGCTTTGCGGCGTCGCTAACGAAGGGGTTATTTACAGGCCGTATATTGTGGATAAAATTTTAACTCCCGACGGCATTATTGAATATGAAGCTAAGGCCGAGCAGGTCAGAAAATATGAGCTTCATAAAGATGTTTTTAAACTTCTGAAAGAAGCAATGCGCGCTGTCATTACGGATGGCACGGGAAGGGTAATGAATATAAACGGCTGCGAAATTTACGGCAAAACAGGCACGGCGCAGGATCCATCGGGTGACGATCACGCATGGTTTGTTTCATTCGGCGGAGGAGATTTAGGGGATTTCGCTCTGGTGGTTGTGATTGAGCACGGCGGCAAAGGCTCCAGCGCCGCCGGCCCGGTATCACGCAGTATTTGGGAAGAATATATTAAAATAAAAAATGAAAAGATTTGACCCGCTGATTATTTTTCCCACGTTATTTCTGCTTATTATGGGCAGTTTGCAGAATAGTTCATATGTGTCGGCAGATATGCTGAACAGGCATTTTTTCGCCATGGCTATAGGTGGCGTGGGAATGGTCATATTTACATTTACGAAATATAAATCGTTTTTGAGATTCAGGGCGATAGCGCTTTATGTTTTAGGAATAGCGCTGCTGGTTCTGACATTTTTTATCGGACATTCCGTTCACGGGTCACGTTCGTGGCTCTCCGCGGGCTTTATTGTTTTTCAGCCTTCCGAGGTCGCGAAATTTACCACAATTGTTTTTCTCACTTACTATCTCAGCAAGAATTACGCGTCAAGGAACAGTGCCGGGACGATATTTTTTCTGGCACTTTTTTCGGCGCTGCCGTTATTTCTGGTGCTTAAACAGCCGGATTTAGGAACAGGGCTTGTGTTTGTTTTTATAGCCTTTATTTTTCTTTATTTCAGCCAGAATATATCTCTGCTCATATTTGTGTCTGTCACATTCGCGGTTTTGTTTACCGAAATTCTTTTTTTCTGTGTTAATCCGGACGCTCTAATGAGGATTTCATCATGGGGCGCGATTATTTCCGCGCTTATTTATATATTTATGCGTTTTCTCATGCATATAAAGAAAGCGCATATCGCCGCCGCCGTTTTATTCGGTTTGTTTTTCCTTAGCTGTTTCATGTCTCACAGAGTGGCGTCCGGTTTTAAAGATTATCAGAAAAACAGAATACTGAATTTCATAAATCCCGACAGGGACACGCTCAATTCGGGCTATCACCTTTCACAGAGTCTTATTGCCATAGGCTCGGGGAAATTCAAAGGGAAAGGTTACCGCCGGGGGACGCAGGCGCGTCTCGGTTTTCTCCCCGGGAAATACACTGATTTTATGTTTGCTTCAATTGCGGAGGAATTCGGTTTCACGGGTTCTTTTCTGATACTGGCGGCTTATTTTATTTTGTTTTCGCGGATGATAAAAATAGCCGTTATGGCGCTTGACCAGCAGGGCACATTTCTTGCGCTTTCCATATTCGGGGTGCTGTTCTTTCAGACATTTCTTAACATAGGGATGACACTCGGCATACTGCCGATAACGGGACTGCCTCTTCCGTTTCTTTCCTACGGCGGCACAGCCACAGCCGTTTACCTTATGATGTTAGGAATGGTTATGAATGTTGACGTGACCGCGAAAGGCTACTGAAAAAGCCGGAAAGATTTTTAATGGAAAAAAGAATTAAAAATCTGCTCACCTACGAGCGTCCCGCGCAGTATGCCGGAGGCGAAATGTTTTCCATAAAAAAACCGTGGGAGGCGACAGCGTTAAAAGTGCTGCTTGTAGGCCCCTCTGTTTATCAGATGGGCGCGTCGTCTTTGGGACTCAGTATTTTATATCATATCATCAATTCCCGCCCCGACAGTCTCTGCGAGCGAGCGTTTATGAGCGAGCCGGATATGAGGGACGCTATATTTTCGGGGAAAGAAAAGTTTTTGTCGCTGGAGTCCGGCCGGGCTCCCCGCGACTTTAATATTATAGGAATAACACTCCCCGCGAAAGGCTGTTTTTTTGACCTTCCCGCGCTTTTTTCTCTTATGGCCATTCCCGTTTCAGGGCGTGATGAATCATATCCGGTTATGATCTCCGGCGGACCGGGCGTTTCTAATTTTATACCGGTTGAAGGTTTTTTTGACGCTTTTATCGTCGGCGACGGCGAAGAAGCGATGGGGAAAATGCTGGATGCGGCGCTCGGATGCAATACCCGCCGCGGCGGACGAAGCGCGACGGGCAGAGACTCTCTGATGAGGGCTCTTTCGGACATTGAGGGTGTTTTTGTTCCGGGAATAAGCAAAAGCGTGAAAAAGACATTCTGTTCCCTCAGAGAAGAGTATTACCCGCTCAAACCCGTCATTCCCAACATAAGAACTTTGCAGGACAGGCTGGACATTGAGGTCATGAGGGGATGCCCGAACAACTGCCGTTTTTGCGAAGCGAAAAGATTTTATGCGCCTGTGAGGGTGAGGCCTCCGGATGAGCTGAAAAAAATAATTTTTGACTCTCTTAAAAACACCGGCTGGAAAGGTTTGTCCTTGAGCTCTCTGAGCACGCCGCAGTATCCGCATATTTCCGAAGTTGTTGAAAGCATTATTCCATATCTTCAGAAAAACGGCATATCCCTTCAGATACCGTCCCTGCGGCCGGAGAGAAAATCGGTTGACTGCGTTATGAAAATTCTCCCGCTCAATCAGGTGAATCTGACTTTTGCGCCTGAGACTTTCTCACCCCGTATGCAGGAAATAATAGGAAAAAATACGCCGATTGATGAATTTGAAGAAATGATGAGAGAAATAAAAACCGCCGGTTTCAGGGATGTGAAGATATACCTGATGATAGGCCTTCCCGGCGAGAGGGACGCCGATATAGACGAAAATATAAAAGCCGTTAAAAGAATAAGAAAGGCCGGACTTAAAGTGACTCTTACATTGTCGCCTTTTGTTCCTGCCGCGCACACGCCATTTGAGAGAGTTTCTCTCTGGGATCCCTGTGAAATGGACGAAAAACTGAAAAGAATAAAAATGGAACTTAGAGGTGTCGACGTGCGTCATCCCTCAAGCGAAGATGCCGTTGTTGAAAGCGCTCTTGGGCGGGGAGACGCCCGGCTCGGAAAAATTCTTCTTAATATGCCGGCTCTTTTTCCGGAAAGCTCCTCGGCAAAAATGAAAATACTGCGGGATGCGGGTCTGGATGCCGCCCGTTATGCGGGAAGAGATTTTTCCGGGGGCGAGCTTCCGTGGGAGAAAATAAAAATAGCCGATCGTTCCGGACTTGAAAAAGATTTTGAACAGGTGAGGGCTCTCATAGGATGATTAAAGTCAGGGTAACATATTCAAAACGCGGCCGTTTTGTTTTGACGGGCCATCTGGATACGATGATGCATATAGATATGGCGCTTCGCCGGACAGGCCTTCATTTTGTCACGGGGCAGGGATACAAAAGAAAGATAAAGTTTGCTTCTTCGCCCGCGCTTCCTCTCGGAGTTGAATCTGTCTGCGAATATATAGACGTTAAACTCGTTGAGGATTATCCCGGCGGAATTATATTTAGCCGTTTTGCCGATAACTTTCCGCCCGGGCTTGATGTTATAAAAACAGAAATAATAAACGGCAAAGCCCCGCCGCCAAAAGCCGCAGTTTATGAAAAGAAGTTAAAGTTTTTGGGTTTATTTCCCCGTGTTATCCGCAAAACCATTGTTTTCGGATCCGGCGAAAAAATTTCTTTTCCCGCCGTCCGCGTCAAATTTAAAATTTAGGGACGTTCATTGTCTTAGTGACTTATTTGGCTCTTCGCCCAAAATAGTGGGTGATAAAATCGCGTAGGGGTGGGGCTTGCCCCCACCCTCATTAGGGCGACCACAAGGGTTGCCCCTACGCGTGCCGGCAGGCAGGCGCCGTGGCGTGCGGGGTGTGACAGGGTATTGGTTTTAATCTGAACAAAAAATTGACAGGCATATTTTTTTGTTATAGAGTGGATACAGGCAAGGAGGCAATTTATAAATGAAAGTTGCGAGCGGGACTAAAAAATAAATGGAATTCTATGCTCACAGTTTGCCAGACCAGCCGAAAGACCACTGGCAAAAACTTAAGCAGCATTTAAAAAATGTTGCGGATAAAGCGTCTTCATTTGCCGGAACTTTTAAAGCAGAAAATTGGGCTTATCTTGCAGGGATCTTGCATGATTTAGGGAAATATCAGGAAGATTTTCAGAAATATCTCATTGAAGGCGGCAGACGCGGCAGTGCACCTCATGCCGTATGGGGCGCCGCTTATGCGCGACGGTTAAGTATGCCGGAGATTGCATTTGTTATTGATGGCCACCATAAAGGGTTGCCTAATAAAGCAGATTTATCCGATACTACTGAAAAATTTAAAAGGAATGATGTTAAAAATTTCCAGTCGGTAATTGACTCTTTTTTGAAAGATGTTAATTATACTGAAAAAGATTTAAAATGTTCTCTGCATCCATTTGATAATTCATTGCAGCGAGAATTTTTTATCCGATATATTTTTAGCGCATTAATAGACGCGGACTGGCTTGATACTGAAGCCCATTTTGATCCCGATAAATCCCAAGACCGTATTAGTTTAAATTTACCGATAGAAGAAATGATTGAAAAACTTGCAAAAGAGTTATCAAATAAGCCAAAAGACGGAGCTATTAATTTGTTGCGTAATCAGGCGAGAAAAAGCGCACTACAAAAAGCTGATAGTGCTTGTGGGTTTTATTCCCTCAATCTTCCAACCGGATTGGGAAAAACTCTTATCTCAATTGTTTGGGCGCTACATCACGCAAAAGCGAATCGGTTGAAACGTATTTTTGTTGTCTTGCCTTACGTCAATATTATTGATCAGACGGTAGAAGAATTAAAAAAAATATTTGGGGATGAATGGGTTTTAGAACATCATTCCAGCTACAATGAAAGCGCTGAAGAAAAAAGTGACAACGGTAATTATGAAGATGTAAGCAAAAAAAGAAAATTATTATCATGTGAAAATTGGGATTATCCTATAATCGTTACCACAACTGTTCAATTTTTTGAATCGCTTTTCAGTAATAAAACTTCCAAATGCCGCAAAATTCATAATATTGCTGAATCTGTAGTCATTTTTGATGAAGTTCAGACATTCCCGAAGGAAATTCTATTACCAACCATCACTATGCTGAAAAATATTCAGGCAGTTATGAGAACTTCTTTTTTATTTTGTACCGCTACTCAACCGGCGTTTGAGAAAAGAGAAAATTTTGATGGCATTGATTCAATACAGCCGCTTATAGATAATCCAACTGAATTTTTTAAAAAAACCCGACGAGTGGATTTTGGTTTTCTAGACAATTTAATACCGATACGGATTGATAAATTATTCACAACAGTAAAGGAAACTGATTCTTCTGCTCTGATTATATTCAATACAAAAAAGGCGGTGATGGAGTTTTTTAATCAAGCAATTCAGGAACAGGAATCTTGGGAAAAGTGTTATCATCTTTCGACGGCAATGTGCCCGGAGCATCGCAGAAATACCATAAAAGATATCCGAGATGATTTGAAGGATAAACGAAAAATATTAGTTGTTTCAACGCAATTGATAGAGGCAGGTGTTGACTTTGATTTTCCTTGTGTTTTCCGAGCGTTCGCTCCGCTTGAATCTATTATTCAATCAGCAGGCAGGTGCAACAGAGAAGGTAAAATGCCGGTGAAAGGTAAAGTCTATTTATTTCAATTGGAAGGCGGCGCGATGCCTGATAGAACATATAGAGCTTGTGCTGAACACACCAAAAATTTATTACAGACAGATATTAATAAATTGTATCGGCATGAATTTTATAGTGAATATTATTCTCATGTGATTAATTTGTTTGTGGATGTGGACAAAAATAATATCATAAATGCCCAAAATAATTTGAATTTTGAAACAGTCAACGACAGTTATAGCCCCAATTATTCATACTCTTAACGATAAAAAGTTGAAAAAGGCCTCCTTTTATGGTACAATACCGTCGTGAA
>VMTI01000075.1 GCA_013791675.1 bacterium
AATTTAATCGCTTTGAATTTAATTAAATGCGCAGGTGTTCCTATTGCAGCGCCAAGCGCAAATCTCTTCGGAAGGCCGTCTCCCACCTGCGCCGCGCATGTAATTGATGATCTTGAAGGTAAAATAGATATGGTTCTTGACGGTGGCGTAACGGAAATAGGCGTCGAGTCTACAGTGGTTGATCTGACTCGTAGACCATTTAGGATTTTACGTCCGGGAGGAATTACAACAGAAGAATTGGAAAATGTGATGGGTGAAATAGAAATTAACAGCGCCAAAGACAAAATTATATGTTCTCCGGGAATGTTGACGCATCATTATTCTCCTAAAGCCGAACTTATACTTGTAGAAAGGAAAAACGGGCAGATTAAAGAAATGAAAAGATTAGCTTTGAAATTTAAGAAACAGGGAAAGAAAGTCGGAATTATGGCAACTTCCGAAAATCAAAGTAAATTTAATGGATTCAAGATAAAAAATATGGGTTCAAGCAAAGATTTGAAAACCTGTGCGATTAATCTTTTTTCCGTTTTGAGAAATTTTGATAAGGAAAAAATAGATTACATTATCGCAGAAGGAATAGAGCCGCAAGGATTGGGTTTGACTATTATGGATCGTCTGCGACGAGCAGCAACCAAAAGCATCCGATGAAAATACGGGGAATAATTAAATGCAGGAACAATTAAAAAAAGACATAAACCTTTTAGGTGTATTCTGTGTTGCTACAGGAGCAATGATTAGTTCTGGGTTATTTATTCTGCCGGGGGTGGCTTTTGCCAAGGCGGGCCCCGCGGTTATTTTATCCTATATAATTGCCGGTATTTTTTGTCTTCCCGCCCTTTTAAGTATGGCGGAATTAACCACGGCTATGCCTAAAGCAGGAGGAGATTATTTCTATATTATGCGGGGATTCGGCCCTTTATTGGGAACGCTCGCCGGTTTCAGCACATGGCTTTCTTTGAGCCTGAAAGGAGCTTTCGCTCTTATAGGAATGGCGGCTTATTTAAGCGTATTTATGAATATGCCTTTCAACATCATTGCGCTGCTGTGCTGTCTCTTTTTTGTCATCCTGAATTTGTTGGGGATAAAAGAAGCTGTAAAATTTCAGGTATTTCTGGTTATCGGGCTTTTATCCATTCTCTTTATTTATGCCGGAGTGGGAATGACTGCCGTTAATCCCCAGAATTTTACGCCGTTCTTTGCCGGAGGATTGAACTCCGTATTTGCCACGGCAAGTTTTGTCTTTATCTCTTACGGAGGATTAACTACAGTGGTAGCCTTAGCGGAAGAGACAAAAAATCCGGGAAGAAATCTGCCGTTAGGGATGATTCTCTCGCTGATTGCGGCTACAATTTTCTATGCGGTGGTTATTTCTGTAACTATAGGCGTTTTAAATCCTGAAAATCTCAAAGGAAGTCTTACCCCGATTTCAGACGCCGCAGGAGTTTTCGGAGGCGGTGTTTTGAAAATAATAGTAGGCGCGGCGGCCTTTTTAGCATTTATCTCCACAGTCAATTCAGCAATTATGACTGCCTCAAGATACCCGCTGGGGATGAGCCGGGATAAACTTCTGCCTCCTGTTTTCCAAAAAATAAGTTCTAAATTCAAGACTCCGTATGTATCTATCATCGCTACAGGCGCTTTTATGATTTCAGCTATTCTGTTTCTCAGGATGGAAGTGCTGGTCAAAGTTGCTTCAAGTATTTTAATTCTGCTCTATATAACCGCTAATTTGACTCTTATTTTATTCAGAGAAAGCGGAATATTGAGTTACAGGCCTAAATTCAAATCCCCTTTTTATCCGTATTTGCAAATCATGGGAATACTGGGAGGAATATTTCTTTTAATTGAGATGGGAACATTTATTGTTTTTCTGACAATAGTCTTCCTTTTATTGGGATTTATCTGGTATAAGGTTTACGCCCAGAGCAGAGCAAGTCAGGATTCGGCTTTGATTTACGCTTTGGAAAGACTGATTTCCAAAGATAAAGAATTCGCGTCGGATAACCTTCTTACAGAATTAAAAGACATTGTTATTCAGAGAGATGAACTGATAAAAGACCGGTTCCATGAACTGATAGAGAAAAGCACGGTTTTAGATATTGAAGAACCCTTAAAAATGGAAGACTTCTTTAAAAATATTGCGGATATTTTAGGAAGTGAGCTGAATCTGGAGACTGCGGAACTATTTAGAAAATTTGTAGAAAGAGAAAAAGAGTCAAGTACTATTGTAAAAAAAGGCATCGCTATTCCTCATATTATAGTTGAAGGTAATAATATTTTCAAACTTCTGTTAGTGCGAGCG
>VMTI01000049.1 GCA_013791675.1 bacterium
CGCTGGTTGGAATGATGATGATGAGCGGTGTTGCGATGGCGGCGACAGAGTCGGCGACGACGGTGTCAATAGAGATAACCGTTACATGCGCGCCGGCGGCGAGCGTGTGGATAGGAAACAACACGTATGCTTTCGGCAGTCTTGGAGCGAATACGCCGAGTGTTGCCATGACGTCCATCGCGGTGGATAACAATTCATCGGGTTTAACTGAGAAGTACGCTCTGAGAGCGTCCGACGCGAGGAATAACGGGGCACATGCGACACCGACGGACTGGAATCTGGTTGCGAAAAATGCAGAGAGCAGTGACGCATATTCGCTGTGCGCGAGGTTTAACGCCACGAGGCCAGCCGACGGCGATTTTGCCGCCGCCAATGGTGATTTGGCGAATGATAATCAGAACTGCAATAACACTTTGTTCGGCGCCGGCGGATATAACAAAGCGTCAACGGATGCACCCGAACATTTGTGGTTCAGGATAAAGACCCCGACGAGTGTTACTGACACGCAGGTGCACACGGTTTTCGTCACCATAGTGGCGCTGGGGATGTAAGAGACAGAAAAAGTTTAGGAGGCAGAAAATGTGAGGAAAGCGTGAATAATTGCGGTCCCGCAAAGGGACGCTTTGCAGTCCGAAGGCGGAAGCGCTGAGCGGAGGATTTATGAATTAAGTTATAGAGAAAATAAGTTAACAGGCGAGGCCTGTTTGCTGCCGACGGAATGTGTACGGGCAAAGCGCATAAATATCCCCGAAGGGGACGCTTCGCAGACCGTTGTTAAAACGTCAGCGGCAGGCATACGCGCACGGAAGAGGGATAACGGGTAAGGAGAGCAAGTTATGGGATAGCTGTATCCGACAGGCGTAATTTTGAGAAAGGCGAAAGCGAGAGAGGGAGCATATGTAGTGATGGGCAGGATAATTGCGCCCGGCAGAGACGGTGAAATAAAAGATGAAAGATGGAAAATGAAAAAAGGAGAAAATGCCTATGGGAGAAAAAATTGGAATGTTGGCTGTAGCGGTGCGATTTACCTGTGCCCGTAAGGGTATCGCACAAACAAAGTCCGCCGCGGCGGACCGCTACAAAGAAGAAAAAGGAGGTCCAAAATGGACTTAGTTAAAAGGGTCGGAGGAATGTTGGCAAACGTAGCGGCAGAGCAGAGCTCTGCTAAAAAAGGAGAAAAGAAAATGAGTAAAAGAATTTTAGTTGGGGCGCTGGTTGGAATGATGATGATGAGCGGTGTTGCGATGGCGGCGACAGAGTCGGCGACGACGGTGTCAATAGAGATAACCGTTACATGCGCGCCGGCGGCGAGCGTGTGGATAGGAAACAACACGTATGCTTTCGGCAGTC
>VMTI01000147.1 GCA_013791675.1 bacterium
AATAAATTCAAAATATTTAAAGTATTTCATGCCTCGGCACTGAACCGTCCAGAAAAGGAAATGCAATTTTACAACAAAACTATCAGAAGGGAAATATATGATAATTTAAGAAAACAATTTCCAAAAGCATTTGGAATATTACCAGAAAAAGTGGATTAAGGGAGAAAAGTGGGGGCGGTTCCTATTGGCAAAGAAATGAAAATTGCAGAGAGAATGAGGGGATTTCTTCCTGATATGATAGAGGATTAAAATTATGTTTAGTGATTGCCTTTTTATTTTTGTTGACGAATCAGGGAATTTTGATTTCTCTTTTTCCGGCACAAAATATTTTATTTTAACTTCTGTTTCCACGCTAATTCCGCATAAGAAAGACAGGCTGGAAGAGATTAAATATAAGTCTCTCAAAAATGGAATTGAAATTGAATATTTCCATGCTACGGAAGATAAACAGCGGGTCAGAGATGAAGTTTTTGAGTTTATAGGAACTCTACCGGATATTGAAATTGATTCCATAGTAATTCAGAAAAACAAAGCAAATCCTGTTTTGTACGAAGAAAAAAGCGGGCTAAGAACAAAACATAAAGGAGATGTGCTTTACGAAAAAGTATTAATGACTTTATTGTCATATATTTTTTGCAGGTATGACAAAAATAAGAATATAAAAAGAGCCATTGTAATTTTAAGTTCTATTTTTACACGGGATAAAAGGAATTTAATAATCAAGACAACGAAAAAATATTTTAAACAAAATGTTCATATACCTGCATATATTTATTTTCACGATTGCAAATCAGATAAAAATTCTCAGATAGCGGATTATTGCAGTTGGGCAATATATAAGAAATGGGAGCATGGAGAATTGCGTCCTCATAAAGTCATAGGGAGTAAGATAAAAAGTGAATTTGATATGTTCGCGCGGGGAAGCGATATTTACTATGAGTAGGAAGAGTGACCATCCTGCCTATCCTCGCGGAAGAGCCCAGGGGCTCTTGTCGGCAGGCTGGGACCTTTTTAATGAATTTCCCCGCTCTTACTATTATGATACTATCCTGTTATGTGTTTGTCAAGGCGTTGGTGCCGGGCGGGGTAATGGGGAGGGGTAATGGTGACAGGGGTTGACTTTCGTGACTTATTGAGAAAGATTTCTCCTCACGATGTTCGTCGAAATGGGCATATTAATCACAGATGTGTGATTATTTATTATTTCGGCTTTAGAAAAAAGTACCATTTAAAGTAGTCCCTCCTTTTTGTTTTTGCTAAACCTCTATGACCTCTATAATTTCTTTTAAGTCTGGAAAAATATCCTTCTATTCCATTTGTGGTTGAGGGAATATCAGAATTATTTATGTAATGAAACATATCGGGCAGCGCCTTTAGAAGCATGCTGCGGGCTCTTTTTATGTCACTGAAGACCTTTCCTTTTTCAGGTTTATGTGTGATTAATTGGCCATATTTATCTTCCCAATCAGCAACCGATTTTAAAAACATGTTTCGATCCTCTTTAGTCCATATCTTTGTCGCCTTCACAAAGATTTCCCTCAATTTTCTGGCAGAAGACGTTTTAGGATTAACGCGGCACCACATCAATCCTTGTCTTTGAATATGGACTACGCATCTCTGAGTTATGATATTTGGCCATACCCGTTTAATGACCTTGATAGATTGAGGATTGCCGTCGGTGGTGCAGCTTAAAGGGCTCAAACCTTTTGCCTTCAACGGCATAAAAAAAGAGCTCAGTTGGTGCTCTGAGTTTTCCCTCACATCATACATACCTTTAATGATTGTGTTTGTCTTTGCATTCATAATCCCAACTATACTTACCGGCCTGTGAAGAAATGTGCCGTCAAAAATCAAATTCTTATATACCTCCAGATTGTTTTGCTCGGGCTCTGGCTGAACGGATAACCAAAAGTTGATAATCCGATAAAGTTTTGCCGGGCTATATCCACTTTGCTGTGATAATTGCCTGACAGAATAGCCTTCAATAATCCACCTGTCAAACCAAATTTTACTCCTTCTTCGTTTGCTATCTTTGTTTTCCCAATGAAACGATTGTTTGCACAACCGACAAAAAAATCTTTGCTTTCCATTAGCATAATGTCCGTTCCTTACTACCCGCTCTTTTAAGCATCGCGGGCACCGTTTTTTTTAGCCATTTCAGTCACCATCCTTAAACCGTTTTATATTTCTTCTCAAACCTACCGACTGTAAACCAGCTATTATATCACACATTTTTGATTAATATGCCCGAAATGACAGCAAAAAAAACTTTTTAGAGCAGACTCATATGTTGTTTGGAAATAAGTCACGAAAGTCAACCCCGGGCGCCAGGCTTTTCCGAAAGCTGTTAGAAATTGAAAA
>VMTI01000256.1 GCA_013791675.1 bacterium
GATAGCGTAGTTTATAGCCACTCGCAGAATTACCTATATCAATAGCATTTGCCGTAGGATTATAAAGCTCCACAAATTCATCTTTGGCGCCGTTAGGGCCTGTTGTGGCCATTTCGCTGATGACGATGTGGTCAGCCCAGCCGGCGTGAAGAAATGAAAAAGGAGCAATAAAAAACGCGGCAAAAACGAATAGGATGTATTTTCTCAATTTCATAGCGCCCCGTAAAGCCAATATCCTATTATCCCCACAGCCAGATAAAAGCCGAAAGGAAGAGCCGGGCTTTTCGTCTGCGGCATGGGCGAGATTTTAAAACCCGAAACAAAAGATGTGTAAAACGGAATCATAACGTTTTTGAGGCTTTTGAAAAAAACGCCGCGGACAAGCATCCAGATTATCGTCACAATTCCAGCCACTAAAATTCCGCACACCGACGATTTTAAAACAAAAATCGGCCCCTTGATGGCGCCGACGGCCATAAGAAATTTCACGTCTCCCGCTCCCACGCCTCCCGCCGCCCAGAAAAAATAAAGAATTATAAATCCTGCCGCGGCGCCCAAAAAAGAAAAACCCAGCCCATGCCAGCCCCCTGAAACTGACGCCAGCGCAATACCTGCTATGAAAGCCGGAATTGTAGCGGCGTTATATATTTTCTTTTTCCACGCGTCGGTGACAGCGCACACAAGCGTAAAAACAATCAGAACACAATCCGCTACCGTGCAGGAAGCCATGATGCTCGTTAAAATAGGGCAGTTCATTTTTTTTGCAGCATCTTTTCCGCTTTTGTGAGCGCCCTTTGCGCTCTCGTGTGAGCAGGATTATATTTCAGCGTTTTTTCCCAGCTCGCCGCGGCAAGTTTCAGATAACCCTGGCTGTACTGCTGAAGGCCTTCGTTGTAGCATGCTTCGGCTTTGGCTGTATCTATTTTCTGTTCCGGAGGCTTCGGCTTCGGAGCGGCCTTAGGCTCGGGTTTGGACGCGGGTTTTTGCGGCGCCTTCACGGGCTTTTGCTTGTCCTTTTTTTTCTCTTCCAGTTTCTCGGCGGTTTCCCTGTCTATTTTTGCCTTGCCTCCGTATAACAACCGGTCTTTTTCCACGCCCTTTTTCAGTTCGCCCGAAACATATTCGTAATACTCCCTGACCTCTGTATTTTCCTTAACCGTTAGCACTTTTTTCCATTCCTTGACGGCGTTTTTGTAATCGCCCTGCGTGTAAAAAAGAAAACCGCTGCCGTATGATTTCTGCTCAAAATCATATTCGCACCATTCCGCGAGATTTTTCTTAAACGAATTTGTAATTCTTTCCATTTCCTTTAAAGCGCCGTCGTTAAACGGGTCCAGCCAGTATGCTTCCGAAAGTTTATCGTAAGCCGTCAGGTAAAAACCCTTTTTAATATCGGCTTTTGCCGCTTTATAAAGTTTGGTCGCTTTCCGCGATTCCGACGCGGCGCGCGCTTCGCCGGCAAAAAAAATCAGGGCCGAGGCCGCCAGCGCCGTAATTGCTCTTTTTTTCATTTTATTCACTCCCTATTTTATTTTTTTCTCAGCGTTAATAATAGCTTTTTTTATCTTTCTGTTGTTGGGATCATACTTTATAGCCATCTGCCAGTAGTAAATGGCGTTTTTGATTCTCCCCAGCGAATATTCCACAAGGCCGTCGGTATAAAGAGCTTCCGCCTTTTCAATGTCAACCTCAAATTTTTTCTCGGGCTTCTTTTCTTCCTTCGGTTGTTCTTTTCTCGGCGCCGCAACCGGTGCGGGTTTGGGCTTGTTTTTGTCCATAAGCTCCTGTATGGCGATACGGCAAAGTTCAAGATAACGGGCGGCATCCTTATTGTCAGGGTCAAGCTGAAGAAGAAGCTTGAATTTTTCCGCGGCGGTGGCGTAATCTTCTGTGGAATACAGATAGATTCCGTCGTTCATATACTGGTCAATTTTCTGAAATTTGTCGCGCGCCTCATCTTCCATGCGTTTTTTTAAAATGGCCGCGTTTATTTGATTTATAGTGTCACGCACTTCGTTGTTAGATGGTTCAAGATTGAGATTCTGTTTCAGATAATTGAGCGTTACGGGCATATCATTGTCTATATAGGCGATAATGCCGCGGGCATAGGACACATCCTCAAATTTCGTTATTTTTCCGGAGTCAATGCCCTCTTTGCTTTCAGTATATAACCGGCGTATGAGCCCCGCGGCGTCCTCATGCTGATTATCAAGCTCAAGGGTTTTGCGCGCGGCGTCAACGGCATAAAACAATTTTCCTTTTCTCGCAAAGCGCCGGGATTTTTTAAAAGCGCGGGTAATTTCCTTATTAGCGCCTGCTTTGAATTTCTGTAGATTCCCCGAAAAAGAGCGGCTCAAATCAATACGGTGCGAAGACCCCAGATTTTCAGACCATGCGCTGTGCAAAGCGTAAGCGTAATTTAATTTCCATGCTTTGAACTCGTACCCGAAACCCGAACTTATTTCCGTGTCATTAAGGCCGAAGCGGAAAAAAAACGGCGCATACCGCCGGTATTCGGCGCCCATCGCCAATTTAATATTTTCTCCGCTGCTCAAAGTCCCGTCGGAGGATAGAAAAAAATCCCCGGCATGCCCGGAAACGCCGAGCGCGAAAGAAGGCGGATATCGTTCTTCTTCGCTTATGAGCCTGATTGAAGGCCCAAGCAAATTACGGTAAACAGCCCCGACGCTGATTGAGCGGCTGAAAAAAGTGTATCTCGCCCCAAAGTCAAAACCGAAGCCCTTATCCGTATATCCTGCGACATTATGATGCGCGATTTTTAATGTCGCTCCCAATTCCAGGGGGCTGGCGTAACCGGAATTTCCGTAAGAAATAAAATAAGCGGAATTTTCGTTTTCTATTTTCCCTGTTGAAAGATTCTGCGCGTTCCATCCCTCTACATCCCGCACCCCCAACCGCAGTATTCCCACGCCGAAATTACCCCACCACTGCGTCGGAATTATCTCTCCCGCGAAAAATTCATATGTGTCGGCAAAAAGCATGTTATACGACAGCATTCCCTCAAAAGAGGACATCCCCGCCAGAGCCGCCGGATTCCAGTACATTGCCTCCGCCCCCGACGGATAAGAAACACCCGTTCTTCCCATAGCCAGATGCCGCGCTCCTATCCCGCCGCGCAGATAACCGTCAATACTGCCTGCATCTTCGGAAGAAGGAATAAAAAAAGCAAACTGGTTACTGACAAACAGAAAAAGAAAAAACAGAATGTTCCGAAGCCGCGGAGTTGAATTCAGCGTCTTTTTCAAATTTTCAAGTTTTTTAACTGCACCACCGTGCCGAGCGCCTTTCCCGTGCTCATTTCTTTAACCACTTCTGCCACAGCTGTACAGTTTAATGACAAAATTTCCCTCATTCCGGCGATGTTGGGATTTTGAGAGCAAGAATTCAGAAATTCTATGAGTTCAGCGTTCTTTATTATTTCAAGCATATGTTTTCCCATGCAGCCCAGCACGGAGAAACCCACGGTTTTCGCGGAGGATTCATTCGCGAATATTATTTTATTCTCGCTATCCATGATTATTATTCCTTCGTCTATGAATGCCGCGAGATTCTGAATAAAAAAATCGTAATTTTTTCGGAGTTCTTTTTTCTGCGTTTCAATATCCGAAAGATCCTGCTTGAATTTCTCAAACATCCTCTCCAGCACCCTCGCGAGATACCCGAGTTCGCCGGCGCCTGTAACATTTATGGTTTCGGGAAATTCGCCCCTCGACACTTCCTTGGCGGCATTCATCAGATGATTTATGTTCACCCCTATGCCCGAATTAATTATAAACGAACCGACAATCACTATTATGAGCCCCGCCACGGCGACAACACTGAGATTTTCCTTTATATCTTCTAGCCCCGCGTCTATGCTTGAACGGGAGAAGCCCGCCCTCAGCGTGGCCGCTTTTTTATGGTCAACCAATATCGGCGCCGAAAAATCCATTAAACTTTCTCCCTCATAAAAGATTTCCTGCGACACCGGCTCCTGGGAAGCCACGGTTTTGAGAGATTCCGCGTCCTGATATGTTTTTCCTATCTTCCTCATATCCGAGTGAAAAACCACTCTGCTGCGGTCATCAAGCACCATTATGTAGCGCACCATGGGCGAACGTTTCATGCGCTCTATGTAATCCACAATAACAAGGTCGTCGTTCATCTGCTTAGCGTCGGACATAAAAGAAGCGTACGTGGTCACAAGCAGAGAATTTTTCTGAATAACGTTTTCTATAAGCGCGTTTTTCTGATATTTAAAAATGAAAAAACAGATTGCCGCAAGTAAAAAACCGGAAAAAATCATGGATTTGAAAACAAGCTGTGTGACAAGGCCTATCCTGGGAGCGCGTATTCTGCGATCCTGCTTTTCTTTATCATTCATAAATGCACCTTCCCTTTTTCAGAAAATTCCCTCAAAAACACCTTCCATAAATTTCAAAGCCAGCGGACCAAAAAGCATTATAACAATGGAAGGAAATATGAAAAACATCAGCGGAAACAGCATTTTGACCGGCGCCTGATGGGCGAGTTTTTCGGCGAGCTGAAAACGCTCAATGCGCATCTGTTCCGACTGCACACGCAAAACCGGGCCCAGGCTCGCGCCGAGATTATCCGCCTGTATGATCGCGGAGATAACCGAAGTCAGCGCCTCAAGCGACACCCTCTTTGACATCTCCGACATTGATTCTTTACGCGACTGGCCGAGCCTGAGCCCCTGCTGCATAAGAAGAAGTTCATCGGCCAGCGGAGATTTTTCTGATTTTGATATCACCTTGTTCACCGCGGCGTTGAAATCTATTCCGGCCTCCATAGAGAGGGTCAGAAGGTCAAGAATATTGGGAAGCTCTCTGAGTATGGAGTGATGCCTTTTCGTTATCATGTTTTTCAGCGAAGCGTTGGGCAGAAGATAACCTATAAAGCCGAATATGCCGAAAGCGACAATATTTATTTTTTTGAGAAAAAGAATCTCAAGAAGTATCACGCCTATAATGCTGACAAACACCAGCGTTATAAACCCGTCGGGCGACAGCTCCGCGGGATTTCCCGCCTGATTGAGCTTTCCCCGCACGCCTTCTCTGTATTTCACAAGCCACGTATATTTGAGAACGCTTATACGGGAAGTTAAACCGCCGATAATGATTTTGCCTATCTGCAGCTTGGGCTTTGCCGAATCTGTTTTAGAGGAAAAATCAAGACGGCTCGTTATATCATCTTCTTTTTTTCCTCCGCCCACAGCCAACATGACGAGAAAAACCGTAAAAAAAACTGACACTATGATAGCTATGTTCATTTTATATATCTATATCCACGATTTTCTGGATAATCATAAAACCCGCCGCAATCAGAACAAGAATAACAATCAGCATAAGATTTCCGAGGGCTGTATTTATCATCGGCGCCATAATGTCCGGCGACATCCATGAAATAGCCGCGAAAAGAGCGAACGGCATTAAAGCCGTGATTACGCCCGACAGTTTCCCCTGCGTCGTCAGAGAATCTATTTTGCCCTGAATTTCTTTTCTTTTTCTCATGGTATCGCTTAAACGGGAAAGCGTCTCGGAAAGATTTCCCCCGACTTCCTGAGCGATATTGATGGCGATTACGGCAATGCGCAAATTAACGATTTTGGGCCAGCGGCCCACAAAATTAAAAAGAGCTTTTTCCATGGACACGCCGATTTTCACCTCTCTGCCGACCACGGCGAATTCATCGGAAAGCGGCGGCGAGCCCTGCCTGGACATCACCTCAATGGTCTGCGGAAAACTCATGCCCGCCTTCAGCGAATTGGCTATTAGCACCAATCCGTCGGCGAGCTGGCTGTCAATTCGCTGCGCTTTTTTTTCTTTACGCAAATCAGAAATGAATTTCGGTATTAAAAAACCCCCCGCGCCCAAAGCGCAGGATATAAGAAGTTTGCCGGAAAGCGCCAAAAAAAACACAAAGAAACCGCCTGCAGATGCAAATTTTATGAGCCGGGCTTTTTTTGAATTCGGAGATGTCTCAAAAACAGCAAAAATATTATCAAAATCCATACCCTTCTTTTTGATTACTCCGGTTTCTTTTTCCTGGGCCTCCAGCTCTTTTTTTCTTTCAATTTCATCCGCTACCGTCGTGACAATAACGTACACACCGGCGAAAATCGCTAATGAAATCAGTGTTTTAAGAAGTATTAAAAACATTTAATCGCCGCCTGTTTCCTCAAATGTGTGATAAACAAGCAGGAAAGGCCGCACATAAATATTCTCGCCGGGGCGGGCGCTGGCGTAATTTGAAATTCTTTCGTTTCTGGATGACTGCCCCGATGGCGCCCAGGCCTGAAGCGTAAAAGCTTCCGCCGAAGCATAACCGAGTTTCCTCGGCACTTTTATCTCAAGCCGGTATTGGCCGTTGACGCCCGTGGCATACGCGACTTCGGGGTGACTTATTTCCTTGACGCAGGCGCCCGGCCATCCGCCTTTATCCTTGAGCACTTCCACGACTTCCGTGGAAGTGTCGTTCTCTATCTGATAGTCATAAGTTATTTCACCCCTGTGCACCTCTCCGTTGAAAACGATTTTCTGGTCGCCGCAGCCGGCGACGGTAAAAAGCGCCGCGCTCAAAATAAGGAAAAAAAAGCTTTTACGCATTTTCAGAACCCCCTTCTTTAAATATATTCAGGTCAAGGGCAATACCCCTTGCTTTTATCTCATTTATAAATGTCGGCATAACTCCCGTAGGAGAGAAACGGCCCTCCACTTTGCCTTTCTCACCGATGCCCGTCTGCGTGAATTGGAAAAGAGTGCTCATAACGATGCTGTTTTGCTCTTTACCCGTCACCTCGCAAATGTGCGTGACTTTTCTGGAACCGTCGGAAAATCTGCTTAACTGCACGACAATATTCACCGCGGCCACAATCTGTTCGCGGATGGCCGTCACAGGAAGATCCATGCCGGACATCAGCACAAGAGTTTCCAGCCTTGAAAGACAATCCCGCGGGTTGTTTGAGTGTATGGTGGTAAGAGAACCGTCATGGCCGGTGTTCATCGCCTGAAGCATATCCAGCGCCTCGCCGCCGCGGCACTCGCCTATGACTATTCTGTCCGGCCGCATGCGGAGCGAATTGATAACCAGGTTCCTAATCTGCACCGCGCCTTTCCCCTCTATGTTAGGCGGACGCGCTTCCAGAGAAACGACATGGTCCTGCGGCAACCGCAGTTCTGCCGCGTCTTCTATCGTGACAATTCGTTCCGTTTTGGGTATAAAACCCGAAATAATGTTAAGTATGGTGGTTTTTCCGGTGCCTGTCCCGCCGGATATTATTATGTTTTTTCTAAGCAGCACGCAAACGCGCAAAAATTCCACGATTTCGGCGGTGATGGCTCCCATGTGAATGAGATTTGAAAAAGTAAAACTCTCCTTTTCAAATTTCCGTATCGTTATCGTCGGCCCCACCAGAGAAAGCGGCGGAATAATAACATTTACGCGTGAGCCGTCCGCAAGGCGCGCGTCCACCATGGGAGACGCCTCGTCAATGCGGCGCCCCAGAGGCACGACAATGCGCTGAATAATATTCATAAGCTCGTCATGCGACGAAAAATGTTTGTTTGTGAGAGAAAGCTTGCCTTTTCTTTCCACGTATATTCTATCCATACCGTTGACCATAACCTCGGTGATTGTCGGGTCTTTAAGAAGGTCCTCAATAGGGCCCAGTCCCAGCGCCCTGTCCATTATTTCTTTGGATAAACGAATTCTGTCCACACGCTCGGAAAGGCTTTTTCCCTCGCTGGCGAGTATGGCTTCTATTTCTTTTTCAATGTCCCTTTTAGCTTTTTCCTCCTGATGTTTTGTTTTGATAGCGGCGACATCAATTTGTCTTTCCTTTATTCTCTCCACTAATTTCCGGTATATATTTTCTTTAAGTTGCTCGTAAACATTTTCTATCCCCGGAGCGGCCTGACGAATGTCATCCGGCGCTGCTTCCGCGCGGGAATAGTCCCGGCGGGCGTTTGAAAGTATTTCACGAAGTCCGGCGAAGATTCCCCTGCCTTTCTCCACTTCATCCTCAGCGAAACTGAGATTCTGGGCGAGCTGTATGATTTTTCTGCTGAAAAATGATTTTGGCGCGTTCAAAACAGCCGGCAAGCCCTTATTAATGGATTCAAAAAGAGTTTCCGCATCAAACGGCAAATCCCAGAAAATATCCTGTTGCAAATAATCTTTAATCTGAGCTTCGGCAAGACCGCTTTTAAGTCCGCTTTTGTTAAGCACCGGTTTCACCATTTGCGGGGGGAAATGATTTTCTATAAAACCGCTGATAATTTTTTTAGCGTGAAAAAGCGAAAGAAGCTCGGGTGTGAAAAGAAGAAACACAATATCGCTTGAATCGTACGCGGCTATCTGCACATCTGTAAAACCCCGCCCGAGATTTACAACAACAAAGTCATATGTATTGTGAAATGATTCAAGTATTTTGGATATGTGCGAGGGGCGAATCTCGCCTGTTTCTTTTTTTTCGGAAGCGCAGCAGAGAAAATCCATGCCGCTCGTGTGCTTTGAGACAAAGCCCTGCATCATATCGGCGCTCAGCTGATTCAAAACAGGCAGAATCTGTATGAGCGTTTTATCCGTGTGCATCTGCAGAAGCAGCGCCAGTTCTCCGAGAAGCCCCGTGTTAAAATCAAGAAGAACCGTTTTTTTACCGAGGTTGTGAAGCGCGAGCGCGATATTGCACGCGAATGTCGTCTGGCCGACGCCGCCTTTGGCGCCGACGATAGTTATAACTCGACCCTGCCCCATCAGTTGTTCAGCAAATCTTCCGTATCTATCACAGAAAGTTCCGGAGTGGCTTTCTCACCTATCGGCCGTAATGATAATTGAATTTCGCCGATTCTTACCAGATGCGTTATTTTTTGCGCCTGATTCGGAGTAAGAGAAAGTGTCACGGTCGGAATTTTTTCCTGTTTGTCATCTTCCGGCATCTCACCCATACCCTGCTCCGCTTTCTTCTCGGGCGCTATTACTGTTCCCATTATATTCTGATTATAGGCAAGCACAAGGACATTCTGAAACGCCGTAAAAGACCTGACCATGGGACGGTGCTTTACCATAAATTCGGATGTGCCTATAACATCAACCCTGTCTCCGGGTTTTATAAGGCGAGCGACGCCGGTGATATCGGTAACAGCAATGGAGACCGCTCTGTATCCCTCGGGAATAACAATAGACATACCTGTTTCCTTGCCCGGCTGCACAAGTTTTGTCGAGGTAACCTGTTCCCCCTCCAGTATCGGCACAAGCGTAGCGTTGATATACATACCCTGCTCATTCATAAGCTGCTTGATTGAAGTAACGGCGCCGGGAGACACGAAATTGCGGGGGAACGGTTTTGTGTCCACCATGTATTCTGTGACAAGCGTGCCCTCGGAAATATAACCTTTGGCGATAAGAACATTTACCGGCTCGGCGCCTACTTTGTATTTTTTTTCTATATTGCTTAAAAACACCTGCACCAGCAGAACGGCCAGAACCCCGAAAACCGCGGCTATCAAAATCACTTTTCTATTTTGCATTAACCCCTCCCTTTTTTTCAAGACATATTTGTTTATTGTATAACATGAGCAAACTAATATCAAGTGAAAATAGACGGTGCCAGGCGTGACGAATGATATTTATCAAAAGCGGCAAAAAAGATTAGATTCGGCTAAAAACCGGAAAGAGCAAAAAAAGATAGAGGTATTCTACCAAATAGCCGTTAGAACATTTTTGCTAACGGGGTAAATTTTGTACAATA
>VMTI01000044.1 GCA_013791675.1 bacterium
CAAACGCTTGTGCCGTTTCTCCGTCGGATATAACCAAACCCGAACGCTTGGCGGAAGGGATATTAACATTAATGCCTGAATAATTAAGGCATAACGCCGTCAAAAAAATAATATATAAAATATTTTTATGGCTCTTAATCCTTCCTTTCTCTGATAATTCAGTATTCTCATTCATTGTTATTTATGAAAGTCTCAACTTCGTTTAAATTACAAAATTTATATGTTATATTTCTTTTTTAATACAGCCAGCGGCTTTTTATTAAATCCGGGCAACCACATTAATTTGAAAATTACTCCGAATGTCCGGAAAACAGTAAATAACACTTCCATTTTGCTATCCCCTACCTTCTTATCATACCTGAGAATCAGCGGCACCTCGCAAGCAATAATATCCAATCTCCGAAGTTTTATAAGCAACTCCGCCATACATGCAAAACCGCGTTCTTCTATTAGCTTTTCTCCATAGATATCGCTTGCCAATTTCAATATACCTGCAGTGTATGCTCTATAGCCGCATGTATAATCCGAGACGCCTTTTATGGGAAAAAACATTTTGAAAATAATACTTGCGACGCGGGATAAAAATTGTCTATAAAGATTTACCCCCCTCATTCTGCTGTAAGGAGTATAACGGGAAGCGATTACAATATCAAAACCGATTTGTATGTAATTATACATCTGATATATAAGCTCCGGGTTGTGAGTATTATCCGCGTCCATTATGACGATTATATCGTCCGGAGATGAAATCAGAGTGCAATGTTTTATAAAATAAAACAGCGCATAGCCCAGCCCTTTATTAACTTCCCCTTTAATAAGTTCAATGTCAATGTCGCGGCTTCTCGTAGAAAGAATCTTATTAACCGTATTATCCGATGAACCGTCATCATATACAACCAATTTATACTCAAGCCCCCTTATTTCGAGACTCTTTTTTATGTTAATAAGGAGTTCTTCTATTCCCCCGGCTTCATTATAAGCCGGTAACCAAACCCATATCATATGTGATTTCTCCCCCCCGTTTCGTGAACGGCTATATTACAAAACGAAAAGATTTTTCGCTTAACGGTTTCGGATAAAAGAAGTTGCCAAAGACAATTTAGGGAAATCTTTCTGATTCCCCTTTTATCGGCTGTTATATGCTGTTGCAGGCCGTCTAAATCCATTTTTTGTTGCCCTTAAATTGATCGAGATATCGCAGTAATCCTTCCTTTAAATAGTTCGGCAGAATCCTTAGTGTTCTCGCGTGGAATCTCCCCTGTAACAATTTAATTATTCTAAAATAATTAAGGGGTTCGAATATGATTGAAGACAATAGGTTAGCAATAAACAAGATAACTCTAAATTTTATTCCTTTTGGGTTTTGCTGATACAGATAAACAATTTTATTCATAAATTTTTCATTTAGAAATACAGAAAGCCTAATCATGTTATTAATATTACTCTTGTGGTACACAAGATACTTTTTTTTGAGAGATTCTTCTATTTTTTCAGGGCACTCTTTTTTGGCTCTCTCATACAATTCCGTTCCAAAATACAAACTCAAGGAGAAAATTTGAGGGAAGAATGGTTTTGGTGTTTCAATAAGAGTTTGTATTGTTTCGAGTCCATCCTCTTCATTCTCGAATGGATTGTCTAATATAATATCATAAAAAGAAACTATGTTGAAATCCTTAATAATTCTTGCCGCTTTAAGGAAATCTGCCTTTAATGATTTTCGTTTGTAGATATTCTTGCAGACGCGGTCACTTCCGCTTTGTAGTCCCAAACCAATCCCAGCCAGGCCAGCACCTTTTAGGTATTTTATTTTATTTCGGGTAATAAAAATGGGGATAGCTCTGACAATGAATGGCTTCCTTACCCTTTCTTTATAGCTTTCACAAAATTCTTTGAGATATTCATCATTGTATTCTAAAAAGGAATCATCATAGAAATTAATATATTCAATTCCCAGGTTGTCGTTTACTGCCTTCTCAAGCTCAAAGATAAGATTTTTAACACTACGCCTTCTAACTTTTTTAGTTTGATATAAACTCGAAAGAAAATTGTTACAACAATAGGTGCAGGAAAACGGGCATCCTCTGGAACTCATAATACCATAGCTTGTTCCCCCATGTTTATCGTATTTTTTAAAAACTTTTTTATCAACATGGACTATTCGTCCGTTTTTTTCTTGAATGAAGCTATTTATAGGTATGTGGTCATATGATGGTATCTCATCTAAATTCTCAATAAGTGGATATAACATATTTTTCTTTATTTGATTATTTTCTATATAACAAAGATTGTTAACGGTTTTTATACTTTCATTATTGTTAACAGCATTTGCTAAATCTAAGATAGTTCTTTCACCCTCTCCAATACAAACATAGTCAGCATAATCCAAACACATCTCCGGAGAAATTGTTGGATGTGCCCCACCCCATATAATTGGGATTGATTTAAAATTGCTTTTCAAATATTTAGTCAGGTCACGAGCATTATAATACTCTACACTCATTAAACTAGTTCCAATAAACCCGGGAGATATTTCAAAAATAAATTTCTTAATGTTTTTCAGGATATTATCATCATTTGGATTAAAATTTGGTAAATGAAGAAGAAACGAATTATAACCATTTTTCAATAAGTAATAATGCAGGCTCTTTAATCCTATGATGTCTAAATTTTTCTGAATTGAAATTAAGAGTATATTCATTTTATTGCACCTTTTTTATTCACCTGCAATTGCATATAACGGTTTGCGGATAAAAAAAATTGCCGAAAGCAATTCGGGCAAAATGAAATTTTGCCTTTTATCCGCTGTTAGGCGATGTTTTGGATAGTGAATCATTGCTTAAATTACTCTCATACTTTCGGACGGGTGCAGCGGTAAAGCCCGGGGCACTGTCCACGAAGTATATTTTACACTACCTGCATCGGAACTGTCAAGCAATTTGTGTAGATGCAGCCAGTGCTGGAAGATAACTTTTCTTTCCGAACGGCGCATAAAAGATGTCCGTAAGTTTATCCCCGACTTCCTTCCTCAACGAACGGGGAACTATCTGTATTTTTCTGCCAACCCAAATAAAGAATCAGCAACTCATCCCAATAATATTTTCACCCCTGTTTTGAACAGTCTATATGTATTAAATAAACAATACTTCCGCAAATTAAACAGCCTCTTTGCCATATATAACGGCCGCATATAAAATTTTCTATACGCCGTCCTCACTGTGGCAAGGATTTCCTCTTTTGTTCTGCCCTGCGGAACATAAACAATATCCCAAGAAGTATATCTGGACGGATCGTCAGTAAGTATTTTCCCGTAATTTAAGGCAAGGTCATATAAATCTGTTCCTTTGAAGGGCGCTGTGATCGCGAACTGTACAAAATCTGGATTTAATTCAAGCGCAAAGTTTATTGTCTTAAACGAATCTTCTCTGGTTTCCCCGGGCAGCGCAAGCATAAAGAGCCCCATCGTTTCGATGCCGGCCTGTTTCGTATATCTGAACGCTCTCCTGCACTGTTCAAGAGTAATATCTTTTCTTATCAGTTTCAGCAAACGCGTTGACCCTGATTCCACCCCATAGGAAATTTTGTAGCACCCCGCTTCCTTCATCTGCTTCAGCAAATTCAACCCCACTGTGTTGACTCTTGTTTCACATGCCCATGGAAGCCGTATTTCATTTTTCATCTTTTGGCATAATTCCAGTGTTCTTGCCCTGTTTAATGTAAAAATATCATCAAAGAAATGTATTTCATCGGGTTTATACCGTTCCTTCAGGTACTTCATCTCTTGTATGACCCGGTCGGCGCTGTGGTATCTATATGTCCTGCCGAAAGTCAGATTGGTAGCGCAGAAACGGCATCTGAACGGACAACCTCTGGACGTCATCATATGTATAACTCTTGAACCCCTCCTGTCTGCCGGAGAACGATACTTATCCATTGGGAAAAGATGCCATGCTGGAAAAGGGACATCATCCAGGTTTATAACCAGAGGGGCGGGAGGCGTGATAATAAGCTGCCCTCCGTTCTTCCAGCACAAACCCTGTATTTGTTCATAACCTGTTCCGGCCTCAAAGGCTTCTAAAAATTTATGGAAAACAATTTCACCTTCGCCGCGTACAACGAAATCTATTTCGTCCCTTTTTAAAAACTCTTCAGGTAAACCAGTAGCCTGCGGCCCTCCGCAGATAATTTTAGTCCTTCCGGATATCTTCTTCACCAATGAAGCCACCGCGTAACAATGCTGTACAGTAGTAAAAAACGTCTGCAGCCCCACAATGTCCGGGTCAAATTCCATAATAAACTTTCCTACCTCTTCCATGGACAACTGCAGTGCCGCAGCGTCAAGCACCTTTACATTATGATTCAACTGCTCCGCCACAGCGGCAATATACGCCAACCCCAGAGAGGGATATGAGGAACCAACACCTGCTAATTTGCCATAACGCTCTTCCATGGTTACGGGCGGAACTATAAAAAGAATATTCATCTAATGCGGCTCCTTACTTTTTACATACGACACTTATGGCGGGAGAAGTAAATTTTAGAACGCCTTTCATTTCATAATGCAGCATTTTTTTCCACGGTAGCAGATACCTGAAAACGCCTGTCCATTTAACAATACGAAACCCGCTTTCTTCCGCGAGTTTCAACCACCAAAAACGGGATTCTTTATGCAAATGTGTTTCGTCCCGGTCCAGCGTTCTGGTTACAACTCCCTGCGGCCCGTCATAAACAGGACAAATAAATAAAAAGACGCCTCCGGGTTCAAGCCTGTCAAATACAGATTTAAAAAGAGCACGCACATTACTAATATGTTCAACGACGTCAAAAGCGACGATTATCTGAAATTTCTTTATATCAACACTCTGGAACTCGCCCTTAAACAATCTTATATCGGGAAGCAATGCCTTTGTCTTTAGTATTGCCTCAGAATCAATATCACATCCGCAAACATTGAAACCCGCAGAGGCCGCGTGTTTTAAAAAAAGCCCTTTCCCGAAACCTATCTCAAAAAGGAAACGAAAGTCGCCAGAGTTCCTTCTTATTATGTCAAGATAAAATTCTAATTTTTTTAAAGGGTTCTGGGCCGCATAATCCCTGTAATACCGATTAAAATAGCTCCTGTGTTCAGAGTTGATTATTCCATCCCCCTATCTTTTACGGCTCTTGCCGGGTAATCCCGCGATTTCAATTTTAATTCTATTTTTCATTATATCGCTTTATCGTTAGAACTTCAATATTTGCTTTTTT
Source organism: bacterium (assembly GCA_013791675.1). Lineage (GTDB taxonomy): Bacteria > CG03 > CG03 > CG03 > CG03 > CG03. The sequence goes on from VMTI01000044.1 coordinate 5,245, forward strand.
CATATTACCCTAATTACGGCAATATCCCCTTTAAAAATGTTCTGAATAGCGGGGAGAAGAAATAAACAAATATATTGCCGAAAAACCAAAAAACAATACCTATTCTTATATACCCGCCTTTTTTATATTCTCTCAGGATGCTGACGGACGCGAATATGACCATAAACGGCAAAAATATATTCCTGAATCTCGGAATCGCGTGAAATATAGCCAATAACGCAATTAAAATAATGAAAACGCCGTAAAGTTGCCAGTATTTTCCGAACTCGCCGCTCAATCGCACCATACCTAAAATCCAGAACGGTAATATCCACATATATGTAAAATCATATTCAGGAAGAAAAGGATAAAGAAAAAACCCAAGTTTCAAAAAAGGAGCTATAATGAATCTATACAACGGCTGCTGACTAAACATCATTCTGCATCTTTCTTTTTTCCATTGGTTCATTTCTATCTCATCGATATTTTTTTCAAGGCATTTAACTTCAGGGAGAGGTTTCCAGCCCAGCCGCTCAAAAATATATATATTACTCCCGTAAAGATGCTCATAAGTGGAGGTTGTGCCGATTATAAATCTTTTATGAATGCTGTAATTTCTTACGCCCCAAACAGAAAGAAGCAGTATAACGGGAAAAAATAATTTCAAAGCGTTTACGATTCTTTTTTTTACTACCAGTTCGATTGATACGACAAAGAGCACAAAAATCAATATCTCCTGCCTGAAAAAATATCCAAGAGCAAAAAGAAATCCCGTCAATATATATTTCTCCTTCAGCATAAAGTAGAACGCTGAAAGCAGAAAAAAAACATATAGGCATTCGGTCAATATCTGACTCGGATTGCTGAAAGCGCCATAGGAAACAGCATACAGCGCAAAAGCCAGAAAAGATACCTCTCTACTAAAGTAAAACCGGGATATTTTATACACAAGCCAGCAACTGATAAGAGAAATTATTATTTGCAGCGCCTGAACCGCCAAAATGCTTTTACCGAAC
>VMTI01000137.1 GCA_013791675.1 bacterium
ATCGGTATAAAATTGTGAATTATCATATGCCGCTAATAAAATATTACCTGCTTTTCTAACTATTATTTTTTCAGTTTGCAAAAAAATATTTTCATCCACACCAGTATGAAAATATGATAATTTAAATAAAATATATTTGTTGGGAAAATTTATCATATATTTTCCAACATCTCGTCCTACAAGAAATTTTTTATAACCATTTTTAAGAATATCCAAAATGGGAGCATGTGCCCTTTTAATACCTATATTAGCTTCAAGAAATTCAGTAAGGGCTTTTGATTGCATTTCTACTTTTTTTAGAATAGCATAATCTTTGTTGTCGGCTTTCAAATTAATAATTCCATCATCAACTTTATTCCATTCGGATTGTAAATGATAAGTTTTATCATCAGTTGGTAAAAAGATAAGATTTTCTTTTTTAATTATTTCTGTTTTTAAGTTTTCATCTAATTCATTTACTACGAAAATGATTATTGAATCAGTAATAGCCTTAAAAATTTTATTACTAAAACAAACTATTCTTTCTATGTGATATTTTGACAGTAGATACTTCCTAATTTTTCTGAGATATTCATTCTGCAAAATCGTACTCGGGATTATATATGATAATGTCCCTCTTTTGCAGAGACAACTAACACCTTTATCAGCAAACAAAGCAAAGCTGTTTATTTTATATTCTGCCGAATTTGGATAATTTTTAACAAAAAAGGCGATTTCATCCTTAGTGACATTTACTTTCTCTTTGCCTTTATAGGTTATGTAAGGTGGATTGGCAATTACAATATCAAAGCCGTCTGTTATTCCAAACATCCATTCGGGGTCAAACCAATCGCATTTCTCATTCGAAAATGGCTTCCACTGCGAAAGGCTCCGGGTTTGAGAATCTTTTCCGCCCCAACCTATACTGTGACGAAACATTTTATCCTGCACTTCCTGGAATTTTTCCTCAATCTTTTTCTTTTGTTCTCCATAACTTCTTAAATATTCGTCGCGAAGATTTTTAAGAATCTTTATGTCCTCAGTCGCTTCAAACATTGTCTGCTGATTTCCCTCTTTTGCAAGACCTATTAAACTGTTTGCGCAGACAAACTTAAATTCTAAATTGGGAAGCGGCTCAACGCCTCTATTTTTTTTATTGTCGTCAACAATTTCGTCAACAATCAGGGAAAGGAAAAATCGTAATTTTGACACTTCAACAGCAATGGGTTGAATATCAACTCCGTAAATTGCGTCCTTAATTATGCCAAGTTTATGAATAAAATTAAAATTTTCTGATTTCTCCATAAAAGATTTTTTAACAAATGGGTCTTCAATTTTGCTAAGTTTTTTCTCCATCCATGATTTTGAATTAGGGTCAATTTTCTGCAGAATCAGAAGAATTTTCTGAAGAACCCCCATAGGAAAAGCGCCGCTCCCGCAGGCGGGGTCAATGATTTTAATGGAATCTAAAGCGTTCAGTATTTCCTCTTTCTGACTATCAGGCAGAGTAATGGCCTCCGCTTCATACGCTAATAAAGAAGAAATAATTTCATTTTTTAATTTGGTTTTTGTAAGCAGATATTGTTTTAAACTTTCATCCACCATATATTCTACAATCGGACGCGGAGTATAGTAACTGCCCGTCGCTTTCCTGGCGCTTTCACCGGTTTCGGGACTAATTTCCGCGAGAAGGTTCTCAAAAATTCTGCCGAGCATCTCCGGGTCAATTGATAATTCCACATCCATTGACGTATTTTCATCAATCGTAAAATTATAGGTTTCAAATCTCTGGAATAAATCCTTAAACCAACCATCAGGAATTTTCAAAGTGTTAATATTTTTTGATATTCCCATTACTCCCTGCTCATAATAATCATGCGAATGCGGACTAAAAAGGCCTCCGTTCAAAAAAGGAATTTGTGACCATGGAGTAATTCGAAAAGCTTTCTCGCGTTTATCAACGGGAGTATTTAAAGCCTGAAAAAAGAGAGGTTCAAGAATTTTATGATAATAGCCGGATTCATTAGACACAACTTCAGATGATAAAACATCTTCCTGAATCAGAGACACGCCACTCTCCGATTTTTTCTTTTTCAAAAACCAGCAAAATACCAACCGCCCTATCAAACGCACCGCAAATTCTTTACGCACTGTATCGTTAGATGTTGAAGGCAGTTTAAGGCACCCCTTTTCATCGTACTTTCGGCGGCCAACGTCGCGTTTGCCTCCGGCTAATTTAGTAAAAAGGATGGCTATTTCTGTATAAAATTCTTTGTTTACAACTTCAATGGAAAAGCGGTGTTTCAAATCATCTGCATCTTTGACCTGGCCTTGTTTTATCAAATACCCATACGGCGTGTGTGTTCTTGCGTCGGGTCCGAGGAAAAATGAATATCGGCGGGGATTGGAATATTCTTTTGCAACGCGGGAACCTTTTAATTCTAAATCAATGGTCGCGAGAGAGAAGCGGTAATCGGGAGAGGTTTTGGAAATAAAGACGGCGAGAGCTTTTCTCACTCCATAGCCGCTCATTAAACGAAACAATTCGCGCGACAGCGTCACTCTCGGATCTAAATCGGAATCGTGATAAATTTCATAAACACGTAAATCACCCAGAGATTTCACATTGCCCAGAAATTTTATTTTTTTTATTTTTTCCGGCTTGAAAGAAAGCTCGGATAAATTTATTTGTTCTTCCGCTGGGGCAAGGTCATCGGGCAGAAAATTACCTAAAAATGCCGTAAATTCTTTTTGATTATACGGCTGTCTGAAATCCATTAGCCATTATCCTTGTAATTCTGAGGCCACGGCAGAGAATGAAGTTTTTGTTTCAGCAGCTTTCTGTCGATTAGCTTCGTTTTATAAGTCGCTATTTTCACCGGCGATATAGAACGACTTAATGCAATTCTGACCACTTCTTCATTTTTAGATTTGCAGAGTATTAAGCCAACTGATGGCTTTTCATCTTGTGTTTTTATTTTTTCATCAAGCGCCGATAAGTAAAACTGCATTTTCCCGACATATTCCGGTTTAAATTTACCTATTTTCAACTCCACCGCCACCAGGCATCTCATTAGCCGATGATAGAAAAGCAGATCTACCTTATAATCTTCATCCCCGACAGTTATCTTATATTCTTCACCGGCAAAAGTGAAATATCTGCCAAATTCAAGAAAGAATTGTTTTAAATTTGACACTATTGCTTTGCGAATATCTTTTTCGGGAAAATTATCTTTCAAGCCGAGAAAATCAAGCATATACTCGTCCTTAAAATGAGATAGAACATTTTTATCTTTTGTATGCGGGACTAATTTATCCGTTTTCCTTGAAAGCATATAACGTTCAAATAACGATGTGTCAATTTGTCTTTGTAATTCTCTTTTACTCCATTTCTCTACTGCGCAAGTTCTTAAGTAAAATTCTTTTTCTTCCATAGAATCGGTATTATGCAGAATCATTAAGTTATGTGTCCAAGACAATTCTCTCACCAGCGGTGAGAGTTTTTCATTGTCCTTATATGTTTCATATATTTGCTTCATCCTCCATAGATTTTGGGCAGAAAAACCTCTCATATCAGGGAAAGATATTTTTAAATCATCCGCCAATTTCTCTACAATACCGGCGCCCCACTTAGAAACCTCAATTTTCTCATAAATACTTTGCCCTATCCTAAGATATAATTCAACCAGTTGGCGGTTAACTGTCTGATATACTTTTTGTCTGGCGGTTATAATTTCACTTTTTAAGCGGACAAGAAAATTTTTATATTCTTCAGTTTTTGCAATATTCGTTTTAGTCTGCGATTTCATTTTAAATTAATTCCTCGGAGAGTATTAAACTTTCTTCCTCGTCGTCTATGCTGTTGGCTTTTTCTCTTATTTCAACCAGATATTTATGCGGCACTTCTTTTATTAAGTTATCAAAATCTTCCCTGAGATGTTTCTCAGATATCGCCCGTATCTGTTTCGCATACCTCTGCGGCAATGAATCCAATTTTTCCAGCACATACTGCAAATCCTCAAAATAGTCTTTATGCCGCGGAAACTTATCTTTTAACACAATAATTTTATCGCATGCCTCTTTTCTTCCCTTGTCATACGGGATTTGTGTTTTCTTCACAAAAAGATTGTTTTTGATGTTCTTATATAATTTTTCAAAATCAGCCGAAACTTTTTCCGCCTGCTCGCTCACTTCCGCTTTGAACAATTTTAGCGCTAATTCCGGACTCAGCGTGATACACTCATCCTCCGAGTCGCCGAACCTGAATATATATTCGCTGCCTTTTCTGGCGAATACAATAACGCCCTTTTGAGCTTTTTTAGCCGTTCTTCTTATTCTTGTTCTTTTGTGTATTTTAACGGCTTCTTCAATGATTTTCGGATTAGTGTTTCTTAAATCATCTATCAAATTCCTGTATTCAACATCCCACGAGAGCGCTTCCTGTTCCTTCTCCAGTTTCTCGTATTCTTCTTTGTAATAAGAGCGCAGCTCTTCATCTTTTGTCAGAACTTTCGTATCCTCTCCGAGCAGAGCGTGTATCAGCGCAATTTTTAATGTGGAAATCTGTTTTATTTTTGTTTCTTCTTCTCCTGTGGCGGTAGGGAAAAAATTAAAAATAAACAATTCATCAAACACTTTTTTATTTATTCTGTTGATTCTCCCGACACGCTGTATAACTCTTGTGGGATTGTACGGAATATCATAATTGAAAATAATACCGGCTCTGTGCAGGTTAAATCCTTCCGAAATCGCGTCAGTCGCTATCAAAATATCATAATCATTTTTTTGCCTTGCCTTATCTATACCCGCGTCAAAATTTTCTTTTATTATATTTTTATTTTTCTTACTGGCATCAGCTGATGTGTATTTGAATATTTTAAAATCGTTTTTTAATTTTTTAAATAAATAATCGGCAGTGTCGGCAAACTCCGAAAATACGACAATTTTTCTTCGCGGGCTTTCTTTCAATTTGTTTTCAAGTTCTATTTTAAAACCATTAAGTTTTGGATCCTCTTTAGCGCCGTCCTTGAGCCACTCTTCTTTGATTTCTTTAAGCAGCTTAATATCTTTTTTCACATCTTCGACAAACTGCTTTTTAATTTCCTTTTTGTCTATCAGTCTTAAACCTTTTTCATAATGTTTTTTTAACTGCTCATCATTGAGTATATTTTCAAGTTCTTTAAAAAAATCATTTTCATATTCATTGATAAGCGCGTCAATGTCCGGCAAATTTCCTTTTTTGTAAATCGGCACCTTTCCAAGTTTGTCGTGCCACGAAAGAATTGTTTCAGATGATGCAATCATTGAATCAAGCGACTTCATAAAAGCGTCTATTGAACTTTCAAAACGCCTTACCAGCAGCCGTCTCATAAATTTTGCGAGGTTTATCTGCGACTGCCTGAACATATTCTCGTCTTCGAATTCTTCCTCTATTTCTTTTCTGTACTTCTCAATGTCTTTTAAGTACGCCACCGGTTTATACCTGGCTCCTATAAATCCTTTTGACTCCTCTTTCGGTGATATTTTTTCCAGTGTGTCTTTGTATAATTTACTGGGCTGCCCTAATTCATATTCCAGCAACTCGGGCGGGTTTACTTTTGGAAATTCAATTTTCTGTTTCTTTAAATCCCTTTTGTACTCATTTATCGCTTCCAGGTCTAATCGCGAACGTCTTATTACTACAGGGTATAAAATATCTCTGATTTTATCGGCAAGTTCTTTTACCTCTTTGCTCATCACCTGCTGATTTTTTCTCTGCGCTTTCCGGATTGTTTTATATTCTTTGATAAGCTGCTTGAACCGGTATGACAAATTATCCACTGTTTGTATTGTGGATTTCGCCACTATTTGAAAAAGTTTTATTAACGAAAAAATATCCTGCGGGCGGTTATTAAACGGCGTCGCAGACAAAAGCGCCACTTTATTTCCCTGACACAGTTTATGCAGCTTAGCGTAATCCCTTGTCTCTTCATTCCGGTATTTGTGCGCCTCATCAATAATAATGAGTCTTTCTTCGTCGTCATCATTTTCTTTTAAGGCATCTTCAATTTTGCCGTTGCTGTAAACTTTCGCGTTGAAATCAAAATCATATCTGAAATCATTCCATTGTTCAACAAGATGCGGCGGAGCGATCACAATCGTTTTTAATCTCAGGTTATGAGCAATAACCGACGAAATAATACTTTTTCCAAGCCCGACCACATCGGCAATTATGACCCCTCCGTGCTTTACGAGGATTCTTAACGCCTGCTCTACGGCGTCGGCCTGATATTTCAAATTTATATATTTTTTTGATATTTGCGCAGCGTATTTTAGATTTTTGCTTTTATCCAGCGAATAAAACTCCTCCAATATTCTCACATATACTAAAAACGGTTTCGGCAGTTTATCAATCCAGATTTTTTCCACAACATTTTGCAGGAATTCGCCTATGTTGTCTTTATTGACTATATCAACAGAGCTTTCCCATAAATCTTTGAATATTTTGTATGCCTCATCATATTCGTCCCTTAAAATGACATTTATTTCGCATCTGTTCTTTAGTCCGCTTCCGGTTAAATTACTTGACCCCGTAATGACTGTTCCCGGGCTAACTCCACCCTGGGTGTGTTCCTTTTTGTGTTCAAAAAGATATAATTTCGCGTGATTGGGCTGAATTGTCTTCTTTATTTCCAATGTGCCGTCTTTTAATTTACTCAAATATATTCTGAAAGCGTCCTGCTTTTCTTCAGAATCAAAGAAGTCCGTATCATTAAATAAAGACACCAGAGAATTGTTAAAGTTATGCTTTATTTTACCTCTTGAAATATTTATGTCCTGAATCAATTCAACTTCTTTTATCTTATTGAGTAAATCCTTCTCAATATCCATGCCGACCAGTATTTTGACTTCTTTGTCTTTGAGTTCTCTGTATAATTCCTCAAAACCTGAAAAATAAAAATATCCAACAAGCGCGTAAAATTTCTGCGTTGACGGTAAGATATTGTTAATAACATCTGACACCAATGTTTCCTGATTTGTTATGAATTTAACGCTCATATAATCATAAGCCCCGCAAGGAGACGCTTCGCAACCTATTTTTAACTGTTTTCATTATACTCGTTATTCTACCAGATTTTAGAGTTTTTGAGAATTACGCATGCATGTTTTTCA
>VMTI01000297.1 GCA_013791675.1 bacterium
AAAAGAGCAGGCGAAAGCTTTTGCGAAGCTTAAATCCGCCTCTGCGGTGATACATCCGTTAGCCGTTTTATTTATGGGCGCCGCTGTGGTTTTTTCTGTCTGGGCGTTATTCAATAAACCGTCGAAGGAAGACATTAAAAAAGGCGCTCCGGTTCTGGAAACGGTTCTGTTCAACGTGGGACACGGCTACAGCATGCTGATAGTGGCCCCTTCGGGCAAAACAATACTTGTGGATGCGGGGCCGCCTGTTCCGTTGTCATCTGAGGCCGCCGCCTCTTTCTGTTTAAAGGAAGGCTCCGACGTGTGGAGAAATGTTATAAAAAAATATTTCGCGCAGCGGGATATAAAATCGCTTGATTATCTGATTTTGACCTCACCGTCCGAAAATTTCTCAGGAGGCGCGGTATCGCTTTTCAATGATGGTTTCCCCGTTAAAAAAGTGCTGGTGTCCGGAGTTTATTTTCCGGGGCCGCGCTTTATCAAATACAGAAATATAACGGAAAAAGCGGAGGCCGCGCATATACTGGCAAAGGTGTCGGCGGGGGATGTTATTTACAGCGAGCCGGATATGCTTATTCAGGTTTTGAGCCCGCTTATAGATTATTCGGGCTTTGAAAATTTTGACAACAACGCGTCGCTGATGTTAAGAATTGTTTACGGGAACACAGCTTTGATATACGCGGGAAACGCGGGCTTGTTGGCGCTCAACCACACGGGGGCCTATAAAGGGCTTAAATCGGATGTTCTTGTGACGCCGAATTTTTGTTCGGGCGAGGCGACGTCACTTTCTTTTATGGAAAACGTTTCGCCGGCCATATGCCTTGTTTCATCGGGATTGGGAAACAAGGACGAATATCCTAGTTCAAAGGCGCTGGCTTTTTTTGATTTGCTGCACATAAAATATTTCAGGACGGATGAATGTGAGAGAATAAAGCTGCTCTCCGACGGCAAAACTATAAAGGCGGCAAAAGAATGATTAAAAATATAAAAAAAATATTAGGGAAGCTCGCTGCTTTTTTTAAAAGCGCCGGCACTCTTTCTGCGGGAAAAATAAACGATTATATCGCATGCCCGCGAAAATATAAATACCAGTATTCGGGCGCCAAAAAAAGCCGCATATCTTCCCATTATCTTTCTTTTGCGAACAGTCTGCAGGACGCGGTGGAAGTTATGCACGCGGGGCGCATAGCCGAACTTGACGATAAACAGGTTTTTGAGATACTTAAAAACTGCTGGAAGGGGATCGGATACGGCTCGTCTGAGCAGGAAGACACTTTCTGGATGGCGGGGCTCCGGATGCTCATGGATTATGTTGCCAAGAACCGCTTTTTCAGAAATAGGATAATGGCGGTAAAAGAAAATGTCTCGGGAAAATTCGCGGGTTATCTTTTTAATGTCCGTTTTTCGCAGGTGTCCAAAAATCCGGACGGAAAAATTGAAGTTGTGCAGTTTAAGACGGGAAAAAGATTTCAGAATGAAGCGTCGCTGCGCTCGGACCTTCAAAGTGTTATCAATTACAGTATAGCGCGGGAGCGCTGGGGCGGTAAATTAGGTTCTTATTCCGTTTATAACTTGTATCACGGTGTCAAGATTGCTGTAGAGCCGTCGGATAAAGATATTGAGAACTGCGAGAAAATCGTCGGGGATACGGTTAGAAAAATCAAACTGGGATATTTTACGCCGCAGCAGGGGCCGTTGTGTTCATGGTGCGAATTCGCCCCCGTATGCCCGGCGAGAAAACTGCTTCCCGATCCGCGGATATACAAAAGGGTGCTTGAAAGCAAGCGTCTGGCGATGTCATATTCCAAGTTTTCACTGTATAAAAACTGCCCCAGAAATTACAAAAGAATTTACATAGACAAAATAGCGGCAAAACCGAGATATTTCTTTTCAATAGGGCTCTCGGTTCATAAAGCGATGGAAGATCTTTATTCTTACGACGGTATCGGCGAGCCCTCTCTTAAATTTCTGCTGGAAAGCTATCAAAAAAACTGGGAAGGCGGCGGTTATAATTCTCCCGAACAGGAAGAAACTTTTTTTAATGAAGGCCGGCAATGGATGAATAATTATTATGAAAAGCATGTAAAGGGGCAGTGGAAAAAAGCGTGGAAGACGGAACCTTATTTTGAAGCGCCGCTTCAGGGGCCGCATATAGGCGCGGGACATCTTCTGGTGGGATTTATTGACAGAATAGAGGAAAACCCCGACGGCACATACAGCATTTATGATTATAAAACGGATCCGCTTCTCAGGACACAGGAGGAAGTTGATTCCGATTTGCAGTTGACGATGTACAGCTGGGTGTGCGAGAAATATTTCGGCATAAAGATAAAGGATGCCGCTCTGATTTTTTTCCGGTTTAACGAAATAATCAGGACAACACGCGGGAATGAAGATTATAAAAAGATGCTTGAACTGATTGATAAACTGGGCGCCGGCATTCTGAAAAATGCGGGCGAGGCATTCTCTCTTCCGGCGGAGGAAGCGGATAAGCTGTTTATGCCGACGATAAATAAATACTGCGGTGGCTGCGATTTTCTTGAAGACTGTCCGCTCAAAGATGAGATATTGCAAAAAAGCAGCGCTGAAGTTATGAATATCAGCGATGACCTTCAGGTTAATGACGGAGAGCTTGGCCCGGACGAACTCGGCGCCGAGGTTAAGAACAAAAAGTAATTCCCCTTTTCGCGGGAATGGAGGCGATATGCAAAAAAATGTCCGGCGCAAACTTTTGGTAAAAAAAGAACTGCAGTTTAAGCTTGCCGCGCTTCAGAGTTTTTCCATGCTCCTTGTGGCGGGCACATGTCTTATAACATATAAGGCGCTGCTGAATTACATTGATATGTATGTCGCCCGCGGGCCGGAGCTGGATATGCTGATAAGAAATCTTTCAAAGACGCTTATCGGCCAGCTCGTCATGCTTATCATAATAGGCGTTTCGGTGAGCATACTCGTTTCCAACAGAATTCTAGGCCCTGTTTACCGTCTTGAAAAGGATACTGAAGATATACTGTCCGGGGGCGAAGAAGGTTATTCCAGAAGAATCAAAGTCAGGACCGGAGATGAATTGCTGTCTCTGGTTGACACGGTCAATAAACTTCTGGACAGACTGGATAACAGCCGCTTAAAAAGAAAACAGATAATTACCGCTGCTGAAAACAGAATTTCCGCCGCAAGAAGCAAATTTAAAGATTCCCCTGAAATACAGGAGAGCCTTTCCTCAATAGAAAAAGTTTTCAAAGAATAAAATACCGGCCCCTGCGGCTGCTTTTTGTCGTTTTTTCGTGTCGTGGAGATTTGAAAAATGAGTAAAAAGAAATTTCTTTTTCTTCTTTTTGCCGTCGCGGCGGCGGGCTTGTTCTGGCAGAATTTTTCATCAAAATTCATTAAATCTCCGCCCAAAAAAACTTATGTATCCTCACCCCGCAGCAAAACCTCCCCGAAAATAGCCTGTTTTGTTTCGGGAGAAGTGACGCGCCCCGGGATATATTATCTTTCGGAAGGTTCGCTTGTTTCCGACCTCATCCGCCTGGCTGGCGGACTGACGTCCCGAGCCGACAGCGCTAAAATACAGATGGATGATTTTCTGGAAGACAGGGAGAGTATTGTCGTGCCGGCAAAATCTTTTTTCAAAAGAATCGGAGTCGGGCAGGCGCCAGCGAAAACATATTTTCTCCCGCCTATGGAAATTATTGAGGAGAAATGAGAATTTCCCGGCTCCCGCCGATTTATCCGGTTACGGCCGCCTTTGTTCTGGGGATATTCTCCGCGCGGGAACAATTCGCCGTTTTCGCTCTTCTTGCCGCTGTTCTTATATTTTTATCCGCGCCCTCGGTTAAGGCCGGATTTTTATACACGATTATTTTTGTCATGGGATTTCTCAATTTATCGATGCGCTCAATCCCGCGGTCTTCATATCCCGTTAAGCGGGGCCCTGTGAGATTCGCAGAATCTCCAGGTGTGAGTCCCGTTAAGCGGGGCACGGTGACGGTGTCGGGCAAAGTGCTTTTATTCCCGAAACAGAAAAGTTTTGTGCTGAAAACGGAAAAGGGAAATTTTCTCGTGTGGCACGGCGGCGGAGAAAAGCTTGAAGGCGGCGCAAAAAATCTGCCGGAAGCCGGCGGATTTGCCGAACTGACCGGGATTTTCTCTCCTATGGAAGAGAAAATAAATTCTTTTTCCACCGACTGGAAAAAAATAAACGAGGCGCAGGGAATTGAGGGGAGAATATTCGCGAAAAAAATAAAAGTTTTGGGATATCCGTCGGGTTTCACGCGTTTCATTGTAAAGATGAGGGCTTCCGCCGATAAAAGCATAGAAAAGCATTTTGCCGTTGATTCGGCCGCTTATGTCAGAGGTTTTTTGTGGGGTGAAAAGTCCGGCCTTGAAAAGGACATCATAAGAAATTTCCGCCGCTCGGGGCTTATGCATCTTTTAGCCGTCAGCGGTCTGCATATAGGTTTGTTTACGGCTATCGCGGTGGTTTTCCTGTCTTTTTTTATCAGCCGCGGCAGCGCTCTGCTGGTAAGCATTCCGTTGGCGTTTTTATATTCTCTGCTTTGCGGCGCCACGCCATCCAGCGTCAGGGCGGCAATAATGTTTTCCATAATGGCTGTGGGATTAAGGACAGGCAGAAGAGGAGTGCTGGGGAGCAGTCTTTTCGCGGCGGCGCTTTTTATGCTCATTGTGAATCCTTTGTGGCTTTTTACGGTGGCGTTTAGACTTTCTTATCTTGCGGTGGCGGGAATAATTTTTATTTCGCCTGCGCTTTCTAAGGCCTTTAAAAAAATTATGCCGGCTTTTATTGCTGTGCCGCTGGCTGTGGGGATAGGGTGCCAGTTAACGGTAATTCCTATTTTAAACGAAACTTTTTATGAATTTTCAGTCATCACACCCGTTATGAATTTGCTCGTGATACCTATTGCCGCAGTGCTGGTATTTTCGCTTTTTTCTTTTTTTTGCGCCTCTTTTTTTCCTGTTCCCTCTTTTTTGTTTTCCGCTGTCCTCGCGACCGCCGTCAAAGGAGCGGCAGACCGGGCCGCCGGCGTTTTCGCCGCTTCCGGAAGTTTCTTTATATGGCTGATTGACAAACTTCTTAGAGCGACCTCCATTGTTCCGAACGCTATGGCCGGATGGGGGCATCAGAGCGCATTAACATACATCGCTTATTACGCTCTGATTTTTTCTATTTTTTCAAAGAAAAAGAGAATCATCGCCGCGGCTGGCCTACTTTTCGCCATCACTGTGGGCGGCCAGATAAAGAGCAGCAGGGCTTTCAGGTTTTATGTGCCGGAATTCGGCGGGGGCGACTGCTGTTTTTTTACCGCCGCAGGCAAATGGTATCAGATAGGCACGGCCTCGGATATCGCCGGAAACATGGCTGGTGAATACGACGCGTTTATAAAATATCACGGCATAAAAAAAATTGAAGGCTGTTTTATACTGAGCTCTTCAATATACCACATAGCGTCATTCACACAGCTTATGGAAAAGAATATAGTCAAAAAGTTTTATCTCAGGATAGGGGTAAAAATGACAAACGAATTTGAGATGCTTCTTTACGAGGGAAGGGGGAAGAATCTGTTCAGGGACTTGGATGCGCCCTTTGATGAAAACGGATTCAAATTCTCGCTTTCGGGCGAGGCTCTTGTTATTGAAAGGCCCTGTGAGATTCGCAGAATCTCCAGGTGTGAGTCCCGCGAAGCGGGGCCGCCCCGCAAAATAGTTTACGCTTTCGGCGAGAAAACCGCTCCCGGGAAGTGCGACGTATTTGTGGGCGACGTCTATGAATACTGCAAATACTGGATAATCCCGCAGTTTGAGGATAAAGAAGTGATAATACGTCTCGGCAGAAAAGTGACAAAAGAACGCTGGGCGCGCCAGTGAGCCTTGACAGGAACACCGTATCTGTTACAATTGTAACAGATATGTTACAAGGAGAACGCCTGTGAAATTTAATGTGTCAATATCCGAAGTGCTGAAAACAAAGACAAAGCAGAAAATTGTAAAATTCCTTTTAAATCATAACGCTTTAATGAGCGAGCGGGAAATAGCTTCTGTTTTAAAAGTTTCGCATATGAGCGTGAATAGGACGATGCGTGATTTAAAGGCATTGAATTTTATTGATATGGTTTCTGCCGGTAATTCTTATTTATGGCGCGTGAACAAAAAAAGTTATTCTTACGGCGTTCTTTTTGAGATGGTCAAAAATATTTCGCGGATTATAACCCCCATAGATGATTTGAAATTGCTTCTTTTAAAAAATTTGCGGAGCAGCGCTGTTAAGAAAGCGGTGCTGTTCGGCTCTGTCGCTAAAAAGAAAGAAATGCCCGACAGTGATATTGATATTTTTATCTTAATCAGCAACAAACAAAGCAGGAAAAAGCTGGAACTTATTCTTGATAAACTTTCAAGGGCCTGCCTTGATAAATACGGGAACCGTCTCTCGCCGTATATTTTAACGAAAAGGGAGATGGATAATAAAAAGAATTTAAAAATAATTGAGGAAGTGAGCAAAGGTATTCAAATAATTCCGGAGCAAAGTGATTTTTAAGCATTCGCAAAAGTTAGAAAAGGGTGGGACGGAAAAGAATCAGAACCGTCCCCATTCTTTTCTTTTTGAGGAAGGCGAAAAAATTTATTCGCTGATGCAGTCATAAAAAAATGTAAAAGGGGAAAATAAAGGATGCGAAAAATAAAAACTCAGGGAACAAAAGCCGGGTGTTCTATTCTTGCCGGGGGAGCGCTGCTGTTATTTGCGGTGAGCTTGTTTGCGGAAGGAGCAACGACTCCAATAAATCTCTCGCTCACGTCGGATATTGCCATATTTGAAAAACCAAGGGTAATAGGTCTTGATTTGGGTTTGATTTCCGCGGAATCAAAGGATGTGGTGGGTTTTCAGTTTGCGTTGATGAACGCAAAGGTTGACGGCAATATGTACGGGTTTCAGTTAGCGCCGTCATTCCCGCTGGTTTCCGTATCGTGGGGCGAGGAAAAGCCGGATTGGGCGTGTGTTACAAAAGGTGATGTTTACGGGGGGCAATTATCTTTATTTACGAGGAGTGTTACCTACGGAAAATTCCACGGCGTGCAGTTTAACGGATTTTCGTGCTGGAGCATTGTCCTCGGAGATTTTTATGGCGTTCAGGCGGGGCTGTTCAGCAACAGGGTCGGCTCTGAGCCGACGGACTTTAATTTTAAAAAAGGTCTAATTTTTAAAGAAGATTCAAATGAAAAGCCGGCGGATTTTTACGGGATACAGTTTTCGGCGCTGTTAGGCAATAAAGTTACCGGGAATTTCTGCGGAATTCAGTCGGGAACGCTGCTCCGCAATTATATAAAAGGTGATTTGATAGGAATACAGCTTGGCGGTCTGGCGTTGAACACGGTGGAAGAGAACTGTTACGGCATTCAGGCGAGCGCGCTTGCAAATAAGGTAAAGCGTAATTCCTGTTTGTTACAGATTGCCGGAATTGGCAACTACACGGCCGGGAATGTTTATGGTATTCAGCTTTCAGGGCTGGTTAATATATCGAATAATGCCTATGGTTTGCAGATAGGCGGTTTTAACGGTGCTGAAAAATTAAACGGTATACAGCTTGGCTTTTTAGGATGTGGAGGCAAGAAGATCAGAGGAATACAGATAGGAGGTTTGGGAAATGGCGCGAGTAATATTAGGGGAATACAGATAAGTGCAATTGCAAACGTCGTCGATGATTTTCGCGGCATACAACTTGGTGGTATAAATTATGCAAAAAAGGATAGTTATGGGCTTCAGGGAGGTTTATTTGATGTTTCCCACGATGATTTCTACGGGATGCAGATAGGTATAATTGCCACAGGCGCAGGTAACTTGCGTGGTATACAACTCGGCTGTATAAACTATGTAAAAAAGGATTTTCATGGCCTTCAAGGCGGATTATTAAATGTTGCTGGTAATTCCATCGGCGCGCAGCTGGCCGCGGGTGGAAACGTGGGGGATGATTTCTGCGGGCTGCAAATAGGCGTAATAGGGAATAAAATGGAGAGAATTCACGGAATTCAGATAGGCGCGGTAAATATTACGGAACATGTGCGGGGAGCGCAGATAGGAATTTTCAATATATGCCGGACGCTGAGAGGAATACAGATAGGGCTGATAAATAAAGCGTCGGATAATTTTTTGACGTATATGCCGATTGTAAATGTCGGCTGGCATGAAGAATAAATGCTAAAACAAATAATGTTCAAGATAATCGTAAAATTAGGGGGAGGAAAATAAATGAAAATATTTCCTGAGCAATTTCCAAAGAATATTCCTCGGATTTTTTCAACTTTTATTGCCGCAAATTTTGGGGTTTATATGATGACCGGTTTTATTACCGAACTACTGATAGGCCGGCCAAGTTCAACCGCCGTTATCGGCTTTTTTACTATTCCATTCGCCACACTTTGTATTGCTGTTGTTTGCATTGCGGCCGGGGGGTCTGCGAGATTGATTGTCGGCAAATTTTGCCAGGTACGAACTATTGAGAAAGAAAGCATGCGCATAATCAATGCAATTTTTATTATGACGATTGGAGGGTCTTTTTTAGCAGGGATGGGGCGTGTCATATGGAACGAGAAATTGCAGGAACCCCGTATTATTTATGATGCCGGCGTCATTTCAAAAAAATATGGTTCTAATTTTCAGAAGGCAGAATACACGCCCTCAAAACTTATATTCACTATTTATAAGGACGAAAAAGGGAATACGGAGAAATTCAACTGGAATGGCGAAAAATTGAATTTAGATGTGAGTCGGACATATATAAAAATTTTACAGAAAGACGGCAGTGTAATGATTTCGGCAGACCTGAGTAAATATAGTTATATCAGCCGGATTCATGCGGCAGCTTTTGGCGCAATTGATGAAAAAGAGAAATATTTGGCGTTATTAGTGAAATTGAGACCAACGTCCTACCGGTCTATGCTTCTCATTTATGATTCTAATGGCGCGTTAATATTTCAGGAATTCTTAAAGCGTCGCTGTGGACGGAAAACAGGGGGTATGCAAGTCGGAGTTGATAAATTAAAACGAGAATATTTATTTCTTAATGTGGAGAGACCGGCGGCATATTTTATAAAACGGCAAGCTGTTGCTGATACGCCGACCGCCGCTGGAGGGAAAGTTGAAAAAGGTGATGGGGTAAGATGATTTTTAGGCGTTCGCAAAAATTAGAAAAAAAGGGCAAGCGCCCCGGTTCTCTTGGGCTGATTGCCGCAGTATTGTGCATTTGTTTTCTACTATCTTCGTGCTCAAAGACCAAAAACAT
>VMTI01000171.1 GCA_013791675.1 bacterium
ACAACTCTCGCGGCGCAGGTTTTTGTCTTAACGCATTTGCCGGGATCCGCTATGCACTCAACCAGAGAAATATTTCCTTCTAAGGCTTCCGTAATCTCGCTCAATTTAATACGCGAAGCCCCCCGCGCAAGATTAAATCCTCCGCGGCTGCCTCTTTTACTGTTAAGAAGTTGGGCGGCAACCAACGAAGCAAAAATATTAGCCAGGTAACTTCCCGATATATTCTGCCTTTCGGCAACATCTTTTAAAAGCACCAGGCCTTTCGCGTCATGCTTTGCTATATCCAGCATCGCCCTCAATCCGTACCTGATTTTTGTGGACAATTTCATATTAACCCCTTTATCACTTTTATCATCATTTTTGTGATATTAGCAAAGTGTTTTATTTTTGTCAAGTAAAAAAGGGGCAGGTCTTGAAAGCGCGGCGGTTTGTTTACTATAATTTCCTTATGAAAAAGCTAAGGCCCGATGTTCTTGTATGCGTTCTCAAAACAAAGCGGGACAAAAAAATTCTCCTTGAAGAAAGATGGTACAGAATTCCTCTTGAGCACGCTCCTCGAAGAAAACCAAAATTTCTGGCTTTTTACCAGCCCGCCGTATTTAAAGATTCGGGGGAGAAAATAGAACTTTACGGGCGTATAAAATACTGGCGGCTGAAAAAAAGAAAAGATATTATACCCGAAGAAAAAAAACATCCCCGTGCGGATAAACTTTATCTGCAGTTTTTCCTCAGCCGTATAAGCAAACTGCGAGAACCGGTTTTAAATAATGGCCGTGTCAGAATTTCGTTCGGCTTCACAACCCTTTCGAAACTGCGGCGAGCGGGAAATATAAGGGGACTTTTTGATATTCCGCCGATGGACAACATTTTGGCGGCGATGCTCACAAAAAACAAAATACCCTTTAAAAGAGAATTCGTTGTGAAAAGAAAAAACGGAAAAATATTCAGGCTGGACTTCGCCATTCCCCGCCGCACAAAACCTCTGAATATTGAGTGCGACGCTTACCGCTGGCATTCGCAGAAACAGCAGCGAATCAAAGACAAACTCAGGGACAAGGAGCTCAAAAAACTCGGCTGGAAAATCATAAGAATATCCGAGGAAGAACTCCTCAAAACCCCGCGGGATGTTTTAAGCAAAATCAAAAAAGTGTTGTCTGCCCGCAGGCAGGCAAGTTGAAAAAATCTGACTGATAAAAGGCCGGAAAAAACTTTGGACAGAGTTTTACGTAAGGCCTTCCCTACTTGGTATCAATTTTAAATTTTTTCTCTATGGTGTATTTTAAGATAACATTTGCCTGCTTTGCCGCGGCCACGGCCACACGCGGAGAAAGAGGGGGAAGCGAACAGCCTGCCTGCGATTCCAAATCGCCTATTATTACAAGGTTTTCTGAAATTCTGTGAACCTTAATCAAATCTGTTGACGCATAACCGGCAATTCCGGAAACTGAAACAATAAATTTTCCCGCGGGAGCGAGCATGGAAACAAGCATACTTTTATCCTCAGCAGTATCAAATGCCTCGGCGACGATATCGCAGCCTTCAAACATTTTCACGAGGTTTTCCGCTATTATTTTTTCAAAAACAAGAGTTAATTCCAGATCCGGATTTATTCTTCTGAGATTTTCCGCAAGCGCGTCAATCTTTCTTTCCCCTATTTGATCGCTGAAATAAAACTGCCTGTTCAGATTTGAGCCTTTCACAATATCAAAATCAATCAGGCGCAGTTTTTTAAATCCGCACCTTACAAGATTAGCCGCGCAGTTTGAGCCGAGCCCACCCGCTCCGGCAATGCCGACGGTCACGGACTGTATTCTTTCCAGATTACCCAACCCTATATAAGCGGCTATACTCTTCTCAAATTTATTTAATTTCATATTGCCATCCAGTCCTTGAAAACCGCCTGATAACCCTTTTTTTTAAGCATCTCCTTTATTTCCCCGACCGAACGCAAGTCGCAAATTTCAAACTGCTTTTGTTGTTTTAAACCCCCGGCGGTATGACCTCCCACAGCCGTTGTAGAACCGGCGCTCATTTTAGTAATGCCTATTGGAACAAAATTATCGCGAATTTTCTCCCCCTCTCTGGTTGACAGAACAATTCCAACGCGCTTTAAAAAAATTCTGGAGGAAGCAATTATCTGAGCTAAAAAATCATCACTTACCGGATATTCAGCGCTATAACCACCCAAATGGCTCCTCATTCGGGGAATAGACACGCTGAATTCCGTAGACGGATATTTGTCCTGCAGATATTTTGCATGCAGAAGCATAAAAAAAACCTCTTTTCTAAAATCGCTAAGTCCGAGCAGCGCGCCGATATTGACTGCTCTCAAACCCTCGCGGGCGGCACGCTCGGGGGTATTAAGACGGAAGAGATAATCACCCTTGGGGCCGGCAGGATGGAGCTCACCGTAGATTTTTTCATCGTACACTTCCTGATACACCGTAAGGCCATCCACGCCCGCATTGATGAAACGGCGGTATTCTTCCCCCGTGAGAGGATAAATTTCAACGGAAATCGAACTGAAGAAACTTTTTAATATTTTCACACAATCCAGTATATACGAAACCGGGGAATCTTTCCTTGATTCGCCGGTCAGAACAAGAATGTGCCTGATACCTGTCTTCGAAATGTATTCCGCCTCCTTCTTCACTTCATCCGGGGTCAGTTTCTTTCTCTTAAACTTATTGTCCGCGCTGAAACTGCAGTAAGCGCAGCGATTCACGCAATAATTGGAAATATACATCGGAGTATAAAGCGTTATGACTTTCCCGAAATACCTAACTGTTAATCTGTGAGCGCATTGAGCAATTTCCTCAAGATGCTCCGATGAAGCCGGCGAAAGAAGGGAGAGCAAATCAAAAACACCGGGAGTGCGGACGAAAAGAGCCTTTCTTATATCATTCCCCGTTACATTTTTGAAAAAAAAATCAAAATCAAAATCTTTCCAATGATCTATTATTTCCTTAAACCCCATTTAATCTCTAAGAAATCCTGTAAGCGGCGATGAAGGCGAAGCTTCTTTCCCCGTTGAAGACACTCCCGCAAGATACGCAAGCCGCCCGGCCCGTACGCCGAGACTGAAAGCTAAAGCCATTTCCACCGGATTTCCGGCGATTGCGATCGCCGTGTTGACAAGCACCGCCCCGCAGCCCATCTCCATGCAAAGAGCCGCGTCGCTGGGACTTCCCAATCCCGCATCCACAATAACCGGAACTTTGATTTCGTCGACCATTATCCGGACAAGCTCCTTTGTTCTGACGCCCCTGCCGCTGCCGATGGGAGAACCGAGAGGCATAACAGCAGCCGCTCCGGCATTTTCCATTTTCTTCGCGCTTATAAGATCCGGAATCATATACGGAAAAACCACAAAACCCTCCCGCGCAAGCAGCTCTGTCGCGCGGACCGTTTCTTCATTGTCCGGCAGAAGATATTTTGCGTCCGGTATTATTTCCAGCTTCACCCATTTTCCACAACCGGAAGCCTCGGCCAGACGCGCGATTCTCACGGCTTCATCCGCGTTTCTGGCTCCCGAGGTATTGACCATAAGAACGCAGGATTTCGGAATGTAATCAAGAACATTTTCCTGGCCGGAATCAAAATCAACTCTTCTCATCGCAACCGTCACAACAGCCGCTTCTGATGCGGTCAGAACCTCTTTAATCACGGATTTAGACGAAAATTTTCCGGTTCCCACAAAAAGCCTGCTGCTGATTTCAACGCCGCCGATGTTTAGAATATCTTTCATAAATTCACTCCAGATGTTTCCTGCTTTTTTAACCGCCTCCGACAAAGTTAATAATTTCAACCGTATCACCGTCTTTCAGAACAATATTATCCAGTCTATCCTTTCTTACTATTTTACCGTTATACTCCACAACAATGATTTTTATATCAATATTTCTGCCGGCAATAAATTCCCTCAGTGTTAAAGCCCCTGTAATTGCTGTGTCTTTGCCGTTAATTCTAATTTTCATAAACCCTGTATTTTTTCATCAGCGCCTTAAATTCCCACACTCTCCTTTTAATATTTTCTGCCCCTGCCACCGCCCTGATTACCGCTATATTTTTCGCGCCCTTTTCCAGAATAGCTTCGGCATTGGAAAGATTTATGCCTCCAATAAAAACAACCGGCTTTTTTGAAATCTCAAGCGCTTTCGGGATATCCTTCGTTCCTATAGCATAATCTTTTGTCATTGTGGGAAATATCGGGCCGAATCCTATGTAATCAACATCAAGGCAATTCGCTTTCTCAACCTGCTCAAGTGAATGAGTAGACAGCCCTATGATTTTTCCCTCCCCAAGAATATCTCTTGTCTTTTCTATAGGATATTTTCCTACATCTTCCTGTCCGAGGTGCACTCCGTCCGATGAAACATCCTTTGCAAGATACGGGTCATCGTTGACAATAAAAGTGACTTTCTTCTTTCTACAAATAAGCGAAAGTTTTTTGCCCACCTCTGCCAGTTCGCGACAGCTCATATTCTTTTCTCTCATCTGAAGAATATCAATTCCGCCGTCAATCGCCTGGGCCGCAACCTCGGCTACCGTTCTCCCGTTCGAGTATTCTCCCCCTGTCACAAAATAAAAATTGAATTTTTTTATCACCTATAACACGCCTTTACTATCCTTTAACTATTCGCGGGCACTTTAAAGTGTACCCAAATATCCACTCCATTTTACTAAAGAATAAGAAAAGCGGACAGTGTCTTGCCTGCCCGCAGCAGGGGTCAGTGGCGGGAAAGTTGAAAAAATAAGGAACTTGCTCCTTATTTAAAACGCGACTTTAAGTATATCCCTTCTGGACACTATGCCGACAACAAGGCCGGATGAATTTATTATAGGAACCCTTCTATAATTCTTTTCGCTCAAAGCCTTTGCTATTATTCTTATGTCGGTTTCAGGCGAAAATGAAACAACTTCTCTTGTCATTGCTTCCACCGCCTTTGTCTCGTGCAGCTTGCCGCTGAAAGCCATATCAAAAATATCTTTTTCGGAAATCACCCCTATAAGTCTGCCCTGAGCGTCCACAACAGGCATCCCGCTAATCTCATTTGTCAGGAGCTTTGATACGGCATCCGCCAGAGTAGAATTCTCGTTCAGCATTTCAACTTCCGTACTCATAACATCTTTCGCTAACATCTTACTCCCCCCGCTTCTTATACGCCTTTTCAGGGTCAAAAACTTTTTCTTTGAAAATTTTCCATTTCCCGCCGGAAGAATATTTCCTGAAAAAACAGCTTGCGTAACCCTTATGGCAGGCGGGAACCCCTGATTTCACCTTAACAACTATAGCGTCGCCGTCGCAGTCCAGATATATGTCAAGCACTTCCAGGACATTTCCTGATTCCTCGCCTTTGGTCCATAACTTTTTTCTGCTTCTGGAATAAAAAGTTGTTTTTCCGGTGGCAATTGTTTTTTCAAACGCTTCCCTGTTCATATAGGCGAGCATTAGCACAGAACCTTTCTCATCAACAGCCACCGCCGGAACGAGGCCCGCGGAATCAAATTTTATTTCATTAATTAGAGCCATATTTTTTTATTGCCTCCCGCAAATCCAGTTTATTTTCGTACAGCGCCTTGCCTATTATAACGCCCGCGACACCTGTTTTGGAAAGAGCCGCGATATCCTCCATGCAGCTCACCCCGCCGGAGGCGATAATATCTATATCCGTAATAGCCGGCAACTGCGAATAAAAAGCCGCGTTTATTCCTTCAAGCGTGCCGTCTCTTTCTATTTGGGTGACGACAATTTCCTTTATATTTCTGTTGCTCACTGCTGTCAAAAATTCTTTCAGCGACAACGGCGACGAATCTTTCCAGCCGTGTATCCTGATTTTGCCCTCGCCGACATCGGCTGAAAGCATAACTTTCCCGGGGAATTCCGAAACAATTTCGCCGAAGGCCTGTCTGTCATCAAAATAAAGTGAACCGATTATTATTTTATCTGCGCCCGATTTGAGGCACTCGCTGGCCCCGCTGAAACTTCTTATTCCTCCCCCGACTTCCAGAATAGCCGGCGCAACTTTTCTTATATTTTTGAGCGCCTCTTTATTTAGAGAATCATCTTCCCCGAAAGCCCCGTCAAGATTTACAATATGTATCCTTTTCGCGCCCTGCTTCACAAAAGACTCTGCGACCGCGGCGGGATCGTCAAAATAAACTTTCTCATCGGACGCGCGGCCCTTAAAAAGGCGCACGACATGCCCGCCTCTCAAATCAATTGCCGGAATTATAAGCATCAGATAATGCCTTTGGTTGACGACACTTTCCTGGATGAGGGTTCCAGCGCCGCGGCAAGAGCTTTTCCAAAAGCTTTAAACACCGCTTCGCAAACATGATGATTATCTCGCCCGGCGAGAGAAACAATATGGATTGTAATTCCCGCCTTCACCGAAAGCGCTCTGAAAAAATCCTCCAGAAGCCGGTAATCAAAATCCGCTTTTCTTATACCGGTGAATGTCACTTTGAAATCAAGCCACGGGCGGCCCGAAACGTCAAGTGCAACAAGCGCCAACGCCTCGTCCATCGGAACAATCGCGGAACCGAATCTGGCTATTTTTCCCTTTGCCGCTATTTTACCGATTGCCTCCCCCAGAACAATTCCGGTATCCTCAACAGTGTGATGCATATCCACATCAGTATCGCCGGATGCTTTCACAACAAGTCCAAAACCGCCGTGATAGGCGAAGAGCTCAAGCATATGATTAAGAAAACCATCCGGAGTCTTCACGCTGTTTTTTTTGGAACCTAAGGCAGGCGCCGAAAATTCAACGCTTACAGAGGTTTCTTTCGTCTTTCTTTTAATTTTTGATTTTCTCATATTCTCACCTTCCTTATTTCTATGGATTTTTTGTGGTTGGCCATACCCTCGGCGCCGGCTATAATGGCGGCAAAATCGCTGTCTGATTCAAACCCTTTTTTTTCATATTTTATTTCGGCGTAACTCCTCAGGAAAGAACCCGCGTTAAGGCCTGATGAAAAAACGGCGCTTTTCCCCGTCGGAAGAGTGTGCGACGGCCCCGCGGCGTAATCACCCAAAGCAACGGGCGAATATTTTCCAAGAAACACAGCGCCGGCGTTTTTAAAGTTCCCCTCATAGCCGGCGGAATTTTTCATCATCACAATGAGATGCTCGGGGGCGATTTCATCCGCTTTTTCAATCTGCTTTTTTTTGTCTTTTATCAAAAACGCTTTCACTTTCCCTCCAAAAACGGCAGTGATAAAATTCAGAAGTTTTTTGGACGGAGTTATAAGGGACGCCCGCGCGTCCGGAGCGTGTTCAAGCTGCGCGGCTAAATCTGCAAGCACCCATTCTTCCGGAACGCTCCCGTCGGCGAGGACAAGCACTTCGCTGGGGCCCGCCAGAAGATCAATACCGGTTTCGCCAAAAAGCTGCCTTTTGGCTTCCGTCACATATTTGTTTCCGGGGCCCGCTATAAAATCAACCTTCGGCACGGATTCCGTCCCCATCGCGAAAGAGGCTATCGCCTGCGCGCCCGAAATCCTGAACAATGACTTAACGCCGGAAAGAGCGCAGGCCGCCAGCACCTCGTCCGAGACACCGCAGCTGGCAGCATAGATTTCGGAAACTCCGGCGACCTTGGCTGGTATGGCGTTCATAAGAACGGTGGAAGGATAAAAATATCTTCCCCCCGGCACATAAACCGCTGTTTTTGAAAGAGCGCGAAAGCGATGAGTCAAGGTGAGCCCGGGCCTCTTCACTTTCACATCTTTATAAAGAGCCCTGATTTTTTTCTGATAAAAAAATATATTTTTGGCGGCTGTTTCCAGGCCTTTTCTCGTATCCGCCGGAAGCTTTTTAAGAGCCTCATCAAAATCCTTTTTAACAAATCTCAGATTCTTTTCATTCAGCGATATACTCCCGTATTTTTTCTCAAAAAAGAAAAGAGCTCTGTCACCTCCGGAGCGGACCTTAGCTATTATATCCGAAACGGTCTTTTGAACATTGTTCTGTTTTCTCATTTTTTCACCTTCTCCATTGAAACATTTGCGCCGAGCTTACGCAACTTCCCGAAAAAATTCTCATAGCCTCTGAAAAGATGACGGAGCTCATAAACGCGCGTCTGCCCATCCGCCATGAGGCCGGCAATAATCATGGCCGAGGCCGCTCTCAAATCGCAGGCGCGGAGATTTGTCCCGGAAAGAATGGATTTATTTATAACGAGAACGGCATTTTTAAGCGCCATCGCCGCGCCCAGCCTTTTAAGTTCGTCAACATACATAAAACGCGCCGGGAAAATTTTATCCTTTATGCGGCTCACGCCCGCGGCGCGCAGCATATACACCGCCCACAGCGGCTGAAGGTCCGTGGGAAACTCCGGATAAGGGCCTGTAATAATATTAATCGGTTTTGTTATTTTCGGCGGAATTATAATCAGGGAGTTCGCCTTTTCATTTATTTTCACTCCCGAGGCTTTCAATTTTTTTATAAGAGCTTTCAGATGGTCGGGTTCGGCGCCGTCAATTCTCACCTTCCCGCCGACGGCAGCGGCGGCAAGAATAAAAGTGCCGGCTTCAATTCTGTCTGGCATAACGGTAAAATCCGCGCCGCCAAGAACCGGTGAACCTGAAACGGTATAAGAGGAACCCGCACTTTTTATCGACGCCCCCATGGCTTTTAGAAAACGGCAAAGGTCGATGATTTCGGGCTCCACCGCCGCATTTTCAATCAAACTGACTCCTGAAGCGCAGGATGCGGCCATCAGCAGATTTTCCGTGGCGCCAACCGAAGGAAAAGAAAGTTTTATATGCGCGCCTTTAAGGCGCTGATTCCGAAAAAGCATACGTCCCCGCAAAACGGAATACGACGCGCCCATAGCTTTAAGGCCTTTCAGATGTATATCAATCGGCCTTTCGCCAAGAGCGCAGCCGCCGGGCAAAGCAAATGAACCTTCTCCCAGCCTTGACAGCACCGGCCCCATAACCAGAACAGAAGCCCTCAGTTTTCTCACAAGTTTCTCGGGCAGAGCGCCGTTTCGCAGGCGCCCTTTCACTTCAACTGTATTATTTTCAAACTTTATTCTCTTGCCCATTTTTCTGAGAAGAGCAAACGTAATGCGCACATCTTCCAGGTCGGGAACATTTCTGATAACGCATTTCTCGTCCGTAAGAAGTGTGGCGGCAAGAATTGGAAGCGCCGCGTTTTTTGAACCGCTTATCTTGACGCGCCCCGAAAGTTTTTTCGTGTGAAAACAGAGCCCTAACATGATGCCTCTGCCACACGCATAAGCCCCGAAAGATCTTTATAAAAATTTATATTTTTCCATCCATTGTTAAAAAGTATTTTCTCAACATGAGCCTGCTGGCCCTCGCCCATTTCAAGAAAAAGCCGCCCGCCGGCGTTCATATAAGCGCGGGCACTCCCTGCTATATTTCTTATGCAGTTAAGGCCGTCTGGTCCGGAAAAAAGCGCTTCCATGGGCTGGCTCAAGACGGCTTTATCAAGCGCGGCGCCCTCTCTTATATACGGAGGATTGCTTGCTATGATATCAAAAGTTCCTTCTATACCGGAGAAAAGATTGCTTTGCAGAACATTTATATCCGCGCCGAGCATTTCGGCGTTTTTGCGGGTAAGATTAACAGCCGCGGAATTTATGTCGCAGGCCGTAACAGAGAGATTCCCGAGTTTCGCCGCGCAAAGCGCTATGTTTCCGCAGCCGCATCCCTCATCAAGCAGTTTCATTCCCGGGGAAGAGCGCTCCAGCACTTTCTCCACCAGAATTTCGGTGCTGTTTTTCGGTATGAAAACACCTTCAGCCATCTCAAACGTAAAACCCATAAAATCGGCAGTGCCTGTAATATATTCTACGGCTGTTCCGGATGAGCGGCGCAAAAAATTTTTGAGCAGCTTTTCCCGCGAAGAACGGCTTACCAATTCCCGCGAAAAAGAGGCTTCGCCGTACGGCAGAGACAGAGAGCCGTTAAACAAAGTGTCAAATTCCTCGGATGAAAGCCATGAATAAGTTAAACGCATATGCTCATAAAGTTCGCGGGCTTCAGGCGCATCCCTATCGGAGCTCATCATCCGCCCAGCTCCGCCACCATCTTTTCCGTCATAGCCGCGATTCTGCCTTCCATAAATTCAGCAAGGTTGTAAATCGTAAATTTTATTCTGTGGTCCGTCACCCTGTTCTGCGGAAAATTATATGTCCTTATCTTTTCGCTGCGGTCGGCGCTCCCGACCTGACTGCGCACAATATCATTGGTGCTTTCGGCGCTGGTCGCCGCCTGTTTTTCATAAATCTTCGCCTTAAGCATAGTCATCGCCTTCGTTTTATTTTGAAACTGGCTCCTTTCATTCTGGCAGGACGCTACCGCGCCTGTTGGAATGTGCGTTATTCTGACGGCGGAGTCGGTTTTATTCACATGCTGGCCGCCCTTGCCGGAAGACCTGTATGTGTCAATCCTTAAATCCGCGGGTTCTATTTTTATATCCACTTCCTCCGGTTCGGGATATACGGCCACAGACGCGGCAGAGGTGTGTATCCTGCCGCCGGATTCGGTTGATGGTATGCGCTGCACCCTATGTACACCGCACTCAAACCTGAAATAATAATATGCCTTTTCTCCCGCTACTTCAAAAATAACTTCTTTTACGCCGCCCATCGGCAGCGCATGAAGCGAAAATATTTTAAGCTTCAGCCCGTATATTTCGGCGGCCTTCTGGTACATCTTAAAAAGATCTCCCGCGAACAGGCCGGCCTCAAGGCCCCCCGTGCCGGCTCTTATCTCAACAATAACCGGCTTTCCCTCAAAGGGGCTTTTTGAAAGCAGCGCAACAAGATTTTTCCTGACTTTTTCGTATTCGGCATTAAGCACAGCTTTTTCTTCCTCATAAATAGGCGCTATCTCGTCATCATTCTTCATAGCCTCAAGCTCCGCGAGTTCATTTTCTATTTTTAGAAGCCGCGAGGCGTCGGGATAAAAGGGTTTGAGTTTTTTGTAGCGGCCGTGAAGCTCGGGATCAAAAGAAACGGATTGTGACAAACTCTTATCAAGTTCCTCAAAATCCCTGACTATTTTAAGGTATTTCTGTTCCAAGGCAGCCGCGAAAATTATTCTTCGTCGTCCGAAATTTTCTTTTTGGGAGCAAGCTTCACTTCTTTCACGGCTTTTTTCTTCACCGCTTTTTTGGGAGCCACCCTCACGGTCTTTCCCTCGGTTTTTTTGTATCTCTTCTGGAATTTACTGAGGCTGCCCACGGAATCAATAAGTTTCTGTTTTCCCGTGAAAAACGGATGACAGGCGGAACAAATCTCCAGCTTGATATCCTTGCCCGCTGTGGACCGCACCTCAAAGGTGCTTCCGCATGTGCATATAACCTGCACCGGGTTGTAATCCGGGTGTATTTTTTCTTTCATAATTTACGCTCCTTAACCTCGCTTATCAGCGTGAATTGTCGCAAAAAAATAATTTTCTGTCAAATTTACCCTAAAACGCCGCTGGGAAGAAACGGCAGACAGTGAGATTAGCCTTTGAAAATTTCAACGCGTGTCCCCTGCGGCACCGAGCAAACGCCCCTTATGCTGCCGCCAAGACGGACAGTGACGGCAAAACCGTTTTCTTTTTTCATTTTTTCCAGAATCTCGACAGGCAGGGTTTCTGATTTTGTCACGCCGATAAATCTCATAAGGTAATCCGCCACTTCTCTGTCGTCGGTAATTCTCACAAAAACAATTGCCCCCGGATTTATTTTATCTATCTTCGGCGAGCGGAAAAACAAAAATCTCGCGGGTGATGCGACAATTTCAACCCTCAGTTCTATTTTGGAGTCGCCTTTTACCGGAGAATTCTGTGAGGGGCCGCTGGAACGGTGAAAATCAAAAACAGATAATCTTTCTTTCTTAAATTCAAAAAATATATCCTCGTTAAGCAGTTTCCTTAGTATCGTCTCAAGAAGGCCTCTTATTTTTTCATGATTAATACCATCAAAGATTTCGTAAAAAGATTCATTGTCCTTCTCCTGCAAAAATGCCCTTACGGCCTGCGTCACCGAAAGAGTCTTATCGCGGACAATTTCGTCGCTCAGCCGCCGGGTGTATATCGTGTTCTCAAACTCGTGCCAGGGCATATCTAAATCCATTGAAAAAATATACGGATTATCGCTGATGGAAACGGCATATCGCAGGACAGATTTTTTTTCCGCGGACATCGCTATAAACATCAATCCGCACTGATAACTGCTTTTGGCGGCGAATTTTATTTTCATAACCGTAATGTTTCTGTGACGGGATGCCAAATGTTTATAAGCGAGGTTGAGATTGCTGCCGTAGAGGGAAAGTATTCTGTCTGCGGCGCGTTCGGAGCAGCCCAGCTCTTCTATAAGAATTTTTGATTCATCCGTCATGCGTTTATAAGTTCTCTTCTGATTATATCCAGCGCTTTCAGCGCGGCTTTTTTCTTAACCGCCGCGCGGGAGCCGGAAAACTCGCATTTAACGCACTTTGTGACGGCGCCCCGCGAGGCCAGCGCTATAAAAACCGTGCCCTGCTTCACCCCGTCGGACGGGCCGGGCCCGGCGACGCCTGTCGTTGATAAAGCATAATATGAATCTGACAATTTTAAAAGCCCCTCTGCCATCATAACCGCCGTTCTTTCGCTGACAATCCCCGATTTTTTTATTTCATCGCCGGGAATACCCAAAAGAACGCTTTTTGATTTTTCCGTATATGTCACCAGCCCCATATCAAAAAAAGCGGAAGAGCCATTTACATTTGTTATAAGATTCGCGATTTCTCCGCCCGTGCACGATTCAGCCGAGGAAAGAGTCCTGCGTTTTTTGCTTAACAGCTTCGCCACAATCTGCGAAAGGCTCTGCATGTCCTCGCCGTATATGCTGAGGCCGAAAATATCTCTGAACTCTTTTTCAAGATGACGCATTCTATCCTCTACCAGCACCTCGTTGTTTCCTTTAAGAGTGAATTCAACATCAACCGACACGATTGACGCCAGCAGGCTGAAGCTCACCTCAAGTCCTGAAAAATGCTCAATATCTATAACCGCTTTTATCTTTTTCTCTATTTCATCCGCTTCAATGCCTATTATGTGCAGTTTTTTTCTTCTGAAAAATAAAGGCGTAAATTTTTTAGAGAGATAAGCGTGGATGTTTTCTTTAAACACCGTTTTAAGTTCCATGTGCGGGCCCGGAAGCATTATTATAATTTTTTTATTATGCGTTATAATCTGGGGAACGAAAATGCCGTTCGGGTTTGAATAAATTTTCGCGCTATCTATCACATAAGCGGATCTATCGGCGGACTTGGGCATATCCTGTCCCTTATTTATAAAAAATTCCGCGATGGCCGTGAGAGCTTCCCGGCTGAGAATTCTTTTCTTCCCCGTGAAAGAACTCACCGCATCAGCAATCACGTTATCACCGCCGGTGGTTATTATTATATCCGCTCGCGGGAAAACAAAAGCCAACAGTTCATTTATGCGGGTTTCGTCATTTTCCGAGGTATAAAATTCAACGTCAAAACCCATATCTGCCAGCGTCGCCCCCAGATAAGAGGCATTTTTGCCGGGCCATCCGAAGGCTCGCTCGCTTCCCGTAAATACAACAGCCGCTTTTTTCATATCATCCGCTCCTTTTAACTATATTTTTCTACTTAAATACTTTCCAAATCCGCTCTTGTTCCCCTTTTTGTAAAGGAGGTTAGAGAGATTATATTTTCATTATTTTTTACTTTCAACAAACACGTGGAAAGGTATTTTGAACAGCCGCTCCACAATGCCGGTCAAGGGTCCCGTTATGGTCTTTGCCGGCATCATGCCGGTCTTCGGATTGGAAAGAGGCCCCTGCACTTTCACAAAAATAGGAAGAAGGGATTTCGCATCGCCCAGAAGCACATAACCCACCAGCGGTATCTTTGAAATCACGTCGGTAACAAATTTCTGCGCCTGAAACCCGACAACAATATCAATAGTGTTTTTATCTATATCAACATTGCCATACACACTGGTGCGGGAATGTTCATTTTCTATAAGAACATCTTTCGCAAGTATAGCAGTGCCTGTTTTTATTATCTCGCCGCTTACAAAATTTATCGGGAAATGCCCCGAATAATCGGGAAAACGGCCGAGCAGATAATTAAAAACATCTATCGTCTGAAGAATATTGTAAAGCATTGAAAGTTTGGAAAACTCGCCGGAACCTTTTTTAATCAGCGCGCGGGCATTGCAGAATTTGAGCTTGCCGAATTCGCCGGCGCATTCAATATCCCCCGCCAAAACGCCCTTAAACAGAGCCTTATTTATGACGAGCTTTGTGAACTGCCCATTCAGTGAAAAATCCTTAAGCGTTAAACGCCCCGACGCTTCAGCCGAAAATACAGGGACATCCACAAATATATTTTCCAGCGTGAGCACACCTTTATCAAGCGTGCCGGATGCCGCGGCACGCTGGAGCGTGCCTTTTATTTCGGCAAAAAATCTTTTCCCTTTAAAATATATCTGGCCGGAACCGCCCATACCGCCGTATATCACATCCGAAAGAAAAAGATTTCCGTTCAGGCTGTTTCTGTCGGAAAAATTGCCCTCATAAACAATATCCGAACCAAAAAAACCGCTCACTTCGCTCTTCAATCCGAAAACACGCAGAACATCGCTCGCCGGCAGAGATGTATTTTTCGCGGCGATTTTCCAGCCTTTCAAATAACGGGCATGGGCGGTAAAAGGATGCGCGCCGAAACCTGAAATCAAAGTGATTCCGGTTCCGGGGCCTGAAAGATCTATAATCAGAGAAGCGTTGGAAAATTGAAACAGCCTCCCCGAATCTTCGTCAAAAAAAGAAGCTTTGCCGTAAACAAATCCTATATGGCCGACCGAAAATTTATAACCGTCAGAAGAACGCGCCCCGCCCGAGGTCACGGAATTTATCAGAGGGCTTATGTTAAAACCGCGCTTTCGCCGTTCTATTCTTATGTCTGGATTATTAAAAATAATATCTTTAAAAAAAATCCTTTTGCTTCTGAGCCCGGAAACATCGCATTTTATAACAGCGTTGTCCGCGCTCAGAAATTCGCCCGACGCGCATGCCGCGCGGGGCGAGACACAGACAATATTGCCCGCGGGCGTTATATAAATAAAAGCGGTTTTTATATCGCTCGCCAGATATCCGGAAAGAACGCGGAGAATATAGGGCTTCAGCGTTAAATTCAGTAAAATCATCACCGCCGCTATAAAAAGCATAGCGGCGCCTATAAGCGTAGCCGCGAAATCAAAGGCTTTTTTAAAAACTATTTGCAAGAAGATATTTCTTTCCAGGCTTTCACCGGGCATTTGCTTCCTGCCGTTAAAAGCTGAGAAGAATCTTTCAGTTTATCTTCCAAAACCACAGGCAGATTGTCTTTCATTATCAGGACGCCGTCGGGATTAAATTTTTTTCCGGCGCATATACCGCAGGCGAAACAGCCGTTTTTGCAATATGCCCTCACTTCCGTTTTATCAGGGCTGCTGCAGGCGACATAATATTTTCGCGACACAGGCAGCAGCTCAATAATGCCCTTCGGGCAGGCTTTAACGCACAAGCCGCAGCCGGTGCATTTTGCGTAATCAACCTTCGCTGTTCCTTCCGGTCCGACTTTTATGGCGCCGAAAGGGCACACCGTTTCGCAGTCCCCCAATCCAAGGCATCCGTAAAAACATTCCAAATGGCCGCCGCCCAGAAGCTCCGCCGCCTGGCAGGAAGCCACGCCCTTATACGCGAATTTAAGAACGCTTCCGCCGGCGCATCTCACTACAGCTGTTTTTTTCTCCGATGAACCCGATGATGAAAAAATAGTTTTTAAAAATTTAATGCTCTCTTCGTCCGCCGACGAGCACTTCCCAATTTCGGCATCACCGCTTACCACGGCCTTTGCGTATGCCGCGCAGGAAGCAAATCCGCAGGCGCCGCAATTTAATCCGGGAAGAGCCGATGCCACCATTGCCTCTTGCGGATCTTCTTTTACGGCAAGAAATATATCCGCAACGGCTAAAAATAAAGCGAAAAGCCCTCCGGCGGCTCCGAGCAGAACGGGGGCCGCTAAAATTCCGTCCATGGCAATCATTTCATCATTCCCGAAAAACCCATGAAAATAAGCGCGAGGCAGCCCGCGGTTATAAGCGCTATCCCAGCGCCCCTGAAAGGTGCGGGTATATCAGCGGTGTCAATCCTCTCCCTGATTCCCGCCATTATCAGCAGAGCAAGCAGAAATCCGCTTCCCGCGCCGAAAGCGTAAAAAATACTTTCTATAAAATCGTAATTTTTTATCACCATAAACAGAGTCAATCCGAGAATGGCGCAGTTTGTAGTTATCAGCGGCAGATATATTCCAAGCCCGCTGTAAAGCGGCGGAATAAATTTTTTCAGGAACATCTCAACAAACTGCACAAGGCTGGCTATAACAAGTATGAACACCACATTCTGGAGATACTGCATATTATACGGCACAAGAATTTTGTGATAAATGCCCCACGTCACTGAGGCGGATATCACCATTACGAGTGTTACGGCAAAGCCCATGCCCGAAGCTTTTTTTAAATCTGTGGAGACTCCCAGAAAAGGGCAGATGCCGAGAAAATAACTGAGAATAAAATTATTGACAACGGCGGCGCCTATAAAAATCAGAACATAATTCATTTTATTTTATATTTCATCTTCAGCGCCTGATGCGCCCCCACGAGCAGCCCCAGAGTTATAAAAGCCCCCGCGGGAAGTATCATAACAAGAAACTGGGGA
Organism: bacterium; assembly: GCA_013791675.1. GTDB lineage: Bacteria > CG03 > CG03 > CG03 > CG03 > CG03. The sequence goes on from VMTI01000171.1 coordinate 16,745, forward strand.
AAGAATGCCGGCACCGCCTTGAAACCGAGCAAAGTGCCGGAGCCGAGAATTTCCCTGATCGACCCCATAAGGCAAAGAATTAAAGTGAAACCCGTTCCCATACCCAGCGCATCAAGCATGGACGGCACTATGCCGTTGCGTGAAGCAAAAGCTTCGGCGCGGCCGAGTATTATGCAATTGACGACTATCAGCGGAATAAACGGGCCCAGCGCACGGCTTATCTCATAATAATTGGCCTGGAGAAAAATATCGGCAATGGTAACAAATGTCGCTATCACGACTATGTAAGATGCTATTCGCACCTGTGTGGGCACGGCTTTTCTGATAAGCGAAATTATAACATTGCTGAAAAACAGCACAAATATAACGCTCACCCCCATGGTCAGGGCGTTCACCACGTTCGTCGTCACCGCCAGAGTCGGGCATAATCCGAGCAGATAGCACAGTATGGGATTTTTTTCAAACAGCCCTTTGACGAACTCTTTCATTCTTTGATTACCGCCCTCATTCGCGCCAGCCTTTCGTTTATCATCTTTACAACCGCGCGGGAAGATATTGTCGCTCCCGTCACCGCCTGTATATCATATTTTTCACGCGGGGCAGTCTTCACGACGGTAAACGGTGAATTTTTCACAAGAAACTGTTTCAAAAATTTGTCTTTTGTCACTTCCCCGCCAAGCCCGGGAGTTTCAAGGCATTTCAGTATTATGATTCCTTTAATTTCTTCCATATTTTTATCAACGCCGATAACGGCCTTGATTTCATCCTGGAAACCCATAATTGAGGACTCAAAAGCGTACCCTTCCGCGCCGGCTCTCCAGTATTGCTCACCGCCGCCGGAAAGCTCGGTGATATCTTCTCCCGGAAAAATTGCGAGAACGGCCGCCATTTTGGCGCGGTTTTCATTCGCGGCGATTTTCCCGGCTGATTTCTCCCACACAAATGAAAGGATGAGGCCGCTCAAAAAGCACAGGCAAAGCAGAAACAATGTTATCTTTATAATTTTTTTCACTTCTTTAAAATCTCCTTTTTAACATCATTTTCTCCGAAAGATTTCTTCGGGGGAATTTTTTCAAGCAGCGGAGCCAGGGCATTCATAATGAGTATGGAAAACATAACTCCCTCCGGATAGCCGCTGAAATACCTCAGAAGCATCGTGAAAAATCCGCATCCGGCGCCGAAAATAATTCTTCCCCTGAAATTCGCCGGCAGCGTGACAGGGTCTGTCGCCATAAAAAAAGCGCCCAGCATTAATCCGCCGGCAAACAAATGAAAAACAGGGCTGCCGTAGGATTTCCCCCCGAGCAAATAAAACAAAGTAGAAATAACCCCGACCATGCCGAGATAAAATAACGGCACCCTGTAATCTATGATTTTTCTGATGAGAAGATAAGCTCCTCCCCCTATAAGAAGAATCGCCGACGTCTCACCCACACAGCCCGGGCAGTTTCCAATAAAGATTTTTCCGGCCTCCCATATCTCACCCGAAAATTTCCACGCGCCCAGGGGCGTCGCTGTCGTGAGCGCGTCAAGCGGAGATATCCATGTCGTCATGGCGGCGGGAAATGCCCCCATAAGAAAAGCTCTTCCCAGCAGCGCGGGATTAAATATGTTCGCTCCGAAACCTCCGTAAAAATGTTTTCCGAACACAACCCCGAAAATAATGCCGTAGGCGGCGTAGGAAAGAGGCAGCGACGGCGGCAGTGTCATGGTGAAAAGAAGCCCGGACACAAGAACGCTGCCGTCATTGATAAATCTTTTTTTTCGTATCCTTATAAACGTGAATTCAGCTGCATAGGCGAAAAATACTGAAACCGCGTAAAGAGCAGCCGCCCGCCTTCCCCACAAATAAAGCGAATACGCCAAAGCCGGAATCAGGGCAATGACAACATTCCTCATAACGAACGGCACGTCATGCCGCGAAAAATCGTGTGGCGACAGCGATATTTTAAATTCTCTTTTCATTTTCTTCGTTTTTGAAAAGTCGCGCTAAAATAAACCAGCGACGATATCGCGAAGATAATAGCAATAATCTGCATAATTGTTAAACCAAAAAATCCCGGAACGTTATCGCCTCTGATGAATTCCATAAAAAATCTTATTAAACCGTATCCCGCCAGATAAATCACCGTGCGGAGCCCCGTTTTCTTCAACGGTGTTTTCAAAATAAGAAAAAAAAGCGCGAAATTGAGAGCGCTCTCATAAAGCTGTACGGGATGAAGTGAAACGCCGCATGGCGCGAGAGACGCGGCATCGTTAAAGGTGACTCCGGGAAGGCATCCGGATGAACTGCCCCAGCAGCATCCGGCCATAAAGCACCCTATTCTGCCTATGGCCTGGCCGAGAATCATGGGCGCGGCAAAATAATCGCAGAATTCGGGAAAAGGGATTTTGCTTTTTTTCGCAAAATAAACCAGAGCCAGAAAACCGCCTATAATTCCGCCGCCGACCGCCAGTCCGCCGTGCCAGACATAAAAAAACTCAAGCGGATTCGCCGCTAAAGTTTCAAAATCCCAGAAAATAAAATGAAACAGCCTCGCGGATACAAAACCGCTCAGGACCGAAAAAAATACAATGTCTTCCAGGCGGCGCCCGTCTATACGGCCGGCGACTTCTCTTTTAAGCGCAAACCACGCCGCCATAACAGCGATAAATATGAGCAGCCCGTAAGTATGCAGCGTTATGGAGCCTATGCTCAGAATACGGGGAAACATGCCTGCTCCAAAAAAGATTTTTTCATTGGCTTAATATAACATATTCCCGCAAAATAAGCGGCAGTTTATAAAAGCAAATCTATTTTTCCGGTTATAGTTTCTTTGGGAACGGCTCCTACAAGCTGGTCAGCCAACTTCCCGTTTTTGAAAAAACCGATAAACGGTATGCTGCTGATACGGTATTTCGCCGAGGTCTGTCCGGCTTCGTCAACATTCAGCTTACAAACCTTCACTCTGCCCTCGTATTCGCCCGATATTTCTTCCACGACCGGAGCTATCATTTTGCACGGGCCGCACCAGTCAGCGTAAAAATCCACCATAACCGGAATCTCCGATTGAATAACTTCCTGCTCAAAATTTTCATCATTCAAAATAATCATTTTATAGTTTCCTTTACTCCTTTTTTTCGTTCCCGTTTTTCTTTTACGGATAATGCTGACTTGTTTTGATTTGCCCGTTTGTTTTTGTCTTTTTTTCCACCTTTGTCGCCCATTTTGAAACCTCCTTTCTTCTTCAACAACAGTGATATTTGATTATACCAAATAACAGCATAATTCAAAGCATAAAAGTGTATCTCTCACGATATATAGCTTTTTTATGGTGAAATTATTAGTGCAGGGTTGGTCGGAAAGATGCAACTCTAAAATGAATTGCTATAAATTCTGTTTTGCTTTTTCAATATTTCTAACTTGCTCTATTGTAGGGAAGTTGTGCTTTTTATGAGCATTGCATTTTTTGCAAGCTATTA
>VMTI01000119.1 GCA_013791675.1 bacterium
ACCATCACATAATTACTCAAATGCGCTTCGTTAGACGCTGTCCACGAAAAAACGGGTGATTTTGTATTTGCATAAGCGCTGTTGGCAGGAGCCGTCAGCGAAACCGCGTCCGGCGTTTTGCTGTCAATATAAAGTTTGAAACTTGTATCCCATGCAGATTCATTGCCTGCTCCGTCTTTTATCTTTATTCCAAAACTAAGAGCTGTCGCGCCATCAGTGTTCTGATTTACATCCGAATCCGTTATCGTATATTGTACCCTGAAAATACCGCCGGTCTGATCTGTAAAAATTGTTGTTCCGGAACCAAGCGAACCAAGAATTGAGCTTGCTGAAATCTCTATACAATCATTAAGGGTAACAACACCTGCATCACCCCTTAAATTCGCGGCACTCTCATTTCCCACCCCTGAAGGTTCAGTGACATATATATTGAGGTCAATAGTATCACCTGTTTTATAAACATTATCATTGTCCTGGTTTTCCACGGTGTTTGTCGTACCTTTATCGGCATCAGGGCTGTAATTTACCGTTATGGCAGGAGCATATATGTCTGCCGTCATAAACGAGCCATTAGCCGCGGCGGGTATAATATCCTGGTTAACAGTTCCTGCGGAGGAAGATACTCTAACGCAGAACTCATTTGCGTTGTTCCATTGCACTCTGAATACGTCGCCGTCTGAAATGCCACTTCCTGTTTTTACCGCCACATAAAGGAATGTGGGACTTGTCGCAGAATTTGTAGAAACGTTTACAGGCGTTCCAAATTCTATCTCAATAGTTTCCGGATCCGTACCGGCAAAAGCGGTAACTGTCTGACCGGCTATTTTATGTGTAATTGTCCCTGGAACTGCCGAAGTGCATGCCGTATCCGTAAAAACACGAAGAGAATCAGCTACTGCTCCGTTAAGATCGACGGCGGCATTAAAAAAATTATTGCTGTCAAGTGTGAACGTAATGGAATAAACCTTGTACACTTCCGAAGCAAGCGCGGTATTTGAACTTACCTGCACCTGCACCAGCGGCACCCAGCCGGAATTTGCTTTAATAACAGCCGGCAAATCCTGCGCAGGCGTAGCGCCGTTGAAGCCGACAAGATCAGTTACTTGAACAGTCGCCGCGAAGACACCGGTGGCGCAAAACAACAAACCTAAAACGATTTTTTTAAAAGACATTAAAGCCCCCTTTTCTGATAACTCGTGATATTCCGGCAGTTTTTTTGTTGTGCTAATTTTGTGATAAATTCACTCGCCGCCGACTTACGTTCCGTGACAAACCTAACACTTCCCATAGCTCTTATTTATCATTTCCCGCCAAAACTTGTCAATAAGCAAAACGGCGGAGTTGTTAACTTTAGAATCTGACGCCAACGCTTGTTATGTACGCGTAATTAAGAGCCCCGTGGGGAAGAAAAGCAAAATCTATAAAATATCTTGCGTCCTGCCAGCCGAACCCGAAGCTAAGATTAAAATCGTCCTGATAAACCGAACCCATTCTCAGCGTAAGATTTGTCTGCCGCTTGAATTCAAGGCCGAGAAGATACTGTATTTTTTCGTATCCCGTAAGTTTCACTTCGCTTGTGAGATAAAACCTGCCCATTTTCTGAAGAGCTCCGGCGGTGAGAGATGTCGGCAGGGCTTCGTCTTCATTTATAATTTTTTTCTTTCCTCCGATATTTGCGAGCGCCGCGCCGAACGCCGTCCTGCGGGACGGCTGCGTCACAAAACCGAAATCCCATGCGGAATGATTGTAATTACCGCCGAAAATTTCCTGATTCAGTTTTTTGTATGTCACACCCGCGGCGGTATAGCGTTTTATCTTAAAGCCGTACGACATGCTCAACACACCGTATCTGTCGGTAAAATCTCCGAGCTTTTCGCCCGTTGCGTCTCTGGCGACATCGTCAAAATTATAATTCTGCCAACTCAAACCGAAATGTCCCGCGTTAAACGCGGCGGCATTCTGTTTCGTGGACATATACCACGTGTTCTGCGAAAAAGACGCATAGCTTTCGCCCTTAAAACCAAGCACAGCCGGATTGCTCCTCCAGCAGTCACGCCCTTCCCACATGACAGAACCGCCATTCATCACGGCGAATCTGGCGGAAACCGGAATTTTAAGAAAAGCGAAACTTCTTGTTCCGGGGTCTTCCGCCGGCGCGGTCACGGCAAATAACAAAATAAAAAATATTATTTTTCTCATCTGAGCACCGTAATTTTCCCCTTAGCCCGCCCCTTGAGAGCTTTATAAACAATAAAATAATTTCCCGTGGCGACAATCCCACCGTTGCTGTTTCTGCCGTTCCACTCGTTTGTGCCGGTGAGTTTTACCACGAGCATTCCGCTGAGGTCATATATCTCTATCACAGCGTTCAGCGAGCCTTTATCCTCGGGCGAGATTATTTGGCAGCTGTTTGAACCGGTAGGCCTGAAGGGATTCGGAGCGCTGTAGCAAACCGCCTCCGTCCTGAAACTTCCGTAGTCGCCGGACTTCGGTGTGGGAAAAGAATTCACGTAGAAATCGGATGCGTTGTTATTGCTGTCAGCGCCGGCCGGGTCTCTTGTGAGAGATTCTCCGCCAGCGGCGACTGCGGCGCTTGTTCCGCCTTCGCCGGAAACATCCGCCGCCAAAACATCGTCATACGCCACCCTGTCTATTTCCAAATCCGAAGCGTTTACAAGCCGTATTCCCTGCAGAGAGCTGTTGCTCATCTGCAGTTCATCGGAATATATAAAATCCGGATAGGCCGCGTCCCAGTCATAAATTGTATGCACTTTGGAGTGCGTCATAAGAAAAAAGGATTTCGCTCCTATAACAAAATTCTTTGTCGGCGAAGAAATGGTGATAAAATCCGTAAAACCCGTCACACTGTCAGACTTCTGTATCTTCCAGCCTGTTATGTCAATAGCGGCCGCCGTGTTATTGTAAAGTTCAATCCACTCATAACCTTCATCCGCGCCGTCGGCGTCATAAACAAATTCGTTGATTACGACACTGCCTCCGGCAAACAATCTGCCGCCGGCAGCTAACATCGCGCAACAAATAAAAATTGCAAACTTCTTCATATTCTCCAGTCCAGCGACACATTGAACATATGTATGGATTCCTGAATGCGTCCGTCAAGAGAAGAATTGAAACGCTGCCACGTCTCAAGATAATTCCGCCTGCCGTATGCGTACCCCATATCCACATACATATTTGACGTCACATAATATCCGAAACCTCCGGTCAGGTACGCGCTCTCAACGGAAGATATCTCATACGAAGGTATAAAAGCCATACCGTAACGGAGCTGCAGCGTGCTGCTCAAATCATTCTCTATGCCGAGATGATAAGATACACTGTCTTTATAATTTTGTTTTTCCAGCGTCACGGGGTCAACAAAACTCATATCCGACCAGAAGGTTTTCACAATATCAAAATAGATTGAGGCCGACACAGCCCCCGCCCAGATGTGATTTATACCCAGCGCAAGAGTCCTCGGAAGATCCAGTGCCCCCTTGTATTTAGTGCTGACCGCATTGACGGTGCTCTTGAGGTCATAGTCAAGGCCTGCCGGAGCGCTGTAGGCTATGCCGTAATTCCAAAGTCCCCTGTCTCTGTAAAGTGAAAAGTTTGTACGACTGCCGGAAAAATCATATTCTCTTTTCTCGCGTTCTGTATCGGCCGCTGTCAAACCGATGGTGTTTATCTCAACCGAAGGTTTACCGTTTATTATTTCCCGCGTGATTCCGTATGCCCATGTTTCAGAAATTTTAAAAGACGCCGCGATGTCGTAGGCTCTTATATTTCCCGTTCCCTTATCTTCAAATTTCCCAAGATATGGCCCGCCGGAATAAGCGTTTTCCTCGTGTTTATAGCGGAAGCTCATCTTCTGCGCCG
>VMTI01000238.1 GCA_013791675.1 bacterium
ATCACGACTATCACAGGAACCGCGGATGACTATCAGGATTATGCCGCTCAGAAAAAAAAGCTGGAGTCCGCAGGCGCCGTAGTGTACCCGACTAACAGGCAGGCAATTATGGCATGCAGAAAACTGTTATCCGCTAAATGAACGATTATCTGAAAAAAATTTCGGGCCAGGGAGAGAAAACCGCGGTTTTGTATGAAATATTCCCGTCGTCAAGTGTGAAAAGATACATAATTTCAACGCCATACACGAGGAAAATACTTAACAAGCCGGAAATCCACGGTTTTGAATATACGTATCTTTTGAGAAAAGGCCTTCATTGTTTTTTAAAAACTCCATTTGCTGAAAAATTTTTTAAAGATTCCGATGGTTCAAAGTATTCGGCGCTTCACTTTTTACGGGGAGGGCTGAATTTTAATTTCATAGAGCAGTTTTATAGGTGCTATGGCTTCACAAAAGTCAACTCCTCATTTATGACTTCCCAGCGTGTTCAGAAGGGCGAGCACTGGAAAATAAAGCACGATCAGTACAGAAAATTCGCGCTTGAAGGCGTTACTACGCTTATAGCCGGCGATGTCATAGCCACCGGCACAACGTTAAAAAACGGATTTGACTGCGTGCTGGAAATGCCTGTCAAACTCGACAGCTTTATATTTTTTACCATAGGCACGCCGTACACGGAAAAAATAATTAATTTGTATGAGGAAAAATTCAGGAAAAAGAACAAAAATTTCAAAGCGTATATTTTTTATATAGAAGGGCGCTTTGAGCTCATTGAAAAAAGAGGAGAATTGCCTTTTGCTGTGGAAGGCACAGACCTCGTCAGAAAAAACGCTCTTTTGAGCCCCGAATTTGAGGCATCTCAGACAATTTCATCTCAAATAGAAAGGTGCGCGGTCTATGACGTCGGGGCGCGGGCTTTCAACTGGAGAAAACATTTCAGGGATATCGTTGAATACTGGGGCCAGCTCAGCGAAAGCGAATTCAGCGTGCCGGAAATTTACAATTTGAGATGGCCCTTTTCTTACGGCGATTTTGACGAATACGAAAAAGCCAAGAAAAAAGTGTGGCCGGATATTTCAAAAACAGTTCTGAAAAAAATGTATGAAAAAGAAATTAAAATGCTGCTCAATGCCATAAAGTTGGACTCGTGGGAATTCTTCCGCCAGCGGCTGAAATTTCTCAAAAACTCGGCCCAAACCATTAAATGGAGAAAGGATGTTTAAAAACGATAAAATAATTAATTTGGGAGTAACTCTTTTTTACGACGCGCTTAAAAAGCAGGGCGCTGAGGTGAAGAACGCGAAATTTACGCCTTTCGCGGGAGGCGACGTTGAAATGGCTGCCGTGCTGGATTCGCTTGAAAAAATAAAAGACGAGATTTCCGCAGCCAACGCCGAGGCTGTGAGACGTATCAATGAATCTACGCCCGTTCTTATCGGCACAGCCAGAGCCATTGATGTTATACCGGGTATGAAAAAAAATCTTATTCTTCACGCGGGCCCGCCCGTGGTGAAAGAAAAAATGTGCGGGCCCGTCATGGGAGCGGTGCTGGGCGCTCTTGTTTATGAGGGCCTGGCCGGTGACCTCAAAGAAGCAAAAAGCCTCGTCGATAGAGGAGAAATAGAATTTTCGCCATGCCATCACCATTCTGCCGTCGGGCCAATGGCGGGGATAATATCCGCGTCCATGTGGGTGTATGTTATTGAAAACAAGAAGTTCGGCAACAAAGCGTATTGCACCCTTAACGAGGGCTTGGGAAAAGTGCTTAGGTTCGGGGCGAATTCTCCCGATGTTTTAAAACATCTTAAATGGATGGAGGAACTTCTCGCTCCTTCAATTAATGAGGCTATCAAACAATCCGAAAACGGAATAGATATAAAATCAATAACATCCCAGGCGCTGATGATGGGAGACGAATGCCATAACAGAAATGTCGCGGCGACGAATATGTTTATCAAAGAGCTTATACCGCTTTTCCTCAAAACAGGGATAGCAAAGAACGTCATAAAGGAAATTATTGATTTTATTTCGTCAAATCCCCACAGCTATCTCAATGTGTCCATGGCCGCGTGCAAAGCGACGGTGGACACGACTATGGGCCTTAAAAATTCAACCGTGGTTTCCGCAATGGCCAGAAATGGCACGGAGCTTGGTATCCGGGTGGCAGGAACGGGGGAAGAGTGGTTCACCGCTCCCGCCGGAATACCGAAAGGCCTTTATTTCGCGGGCTTTGATGAAAATGACTCAGGCCTCGACCTGGGAGATTCCACGATTTCCGAATCCGCGGGTATAGGCGCCAACGCCATGGCCTCCGCTCCGGCAATTGTCAAGTTCGTCGGCGGGACGCCTGACGACGCGATGAAATTCACAAAACAAACTTATGATATTTGCGCAGGAGAATCGGTGAATTTTCAAGTTCCGTATCTTAATTTCAGAGGTACGCCCGTGGGTTTTGACATAATGAAAATTGTGGCAAAAAAGCTTCCGCCTTTCATAAACACGGGAATAGCCCACAAAGACGCGGGCATAGGCCAGATTGGCGCGGGGCTTCTTTACGCTCCCATGGACTGTTTCAAGCAGGCGCTCAAACGTTTTGCCGAAATTGCCCTGAAAGAAAAATAAACACGGAAAACAAAAAGTGGGCGGGCCGCTTATTTGTTCACGGGGAGATATTCTTTTAAGACCGAAGGTGAATGTCCCCAGCAGGGAAGCATGGGTTTATTAAGAATCCCAAAGCCATGAAGCTGATGCGGAAAAGGCTTTAAAGATATAAGCGATGGCAGAAAGTATTACTAAATCTTTATGAGGATTTCGCCGTCGCTGTAATGAAGTTTATTTGAATCCATCTTTTTCCCGTTATAAATGTAATTTACCATCATTCCGTAAGATTCTTTTATTCCGCGTTCCGACGTATTGCCGCAATAGTTGATTGCGCCCAGATACGCGCCGTTGCTTAAATGAAAATTCTCAACGGGATCAAACGCCGTCAGCAGGCGCTTGAGCGTTTTTCTGTCCGTCCGTTTCTCGTTTTTCATATAGTAAAGCGTCAGATTTGTTATCGGATGTTTCAGGTTCGCCTTGAAAACCGGGTTTTTGTACCATTGTTCCACACATAAAACAGAAGTCAGTAAATCGGATAATCTGTATTTTTCTGCTTGCGGATTGCTTTTGACAAGTTCCTGACGGATTGCCAGCGCCTCATTATCTGTAAAGAAGCAATGTTTGGCGTTTTCGTCTATACTCTTTTGTTTCAGAAGAAATTCGTGGCCTTCATTTTTCAGAACCGTGTCCAGATAAGCCCTGAACTTGGGAACGGGGCTTAAAGTGGCAAACCTTGAAATCTGAGGATATTTCTCATTTATGAATTTTTTTGCGAGGATAATCATTTTTCTGCCCATGCCTATTCCCGCAAGGCCGCTGAAGGTCGTATTGACCGAATAAAATATTACCGTATCAGCTTTTGCTATATCAATTACATTCCGTTTCGCGGCAAGCACCTTTTCTATATTTCCTATGAGGCCTTTTGAAAAAGCAATTTCAATATAAACGAGAGGGATTGACGGCATTTTGAAGTGCTCCAGAGATAAAATAATTCTGTCGGGGCTGTTCAACCTGTCTTCAAAAGACCACCAGTGTTCCGAAGGATGAACCCCCTCTTTCTCAGCAATATATTTCAGGAGTTTTACCGAAGTGTTCTGATAATTGCACAATCGGGTATTGAAATACTGAAAATTAAATATTTTTGAAAAGTAATCCTCAAATGAATCATTGAGGTTTTTCATAGCGGCGGCTTTCTGCCCGGAAACTTTCATTTTTCGCAATCTCATAAAATCTTCCCGCATTGTAATCAGCCATTCGGGGGTATCCATGACGGCGAATATCTGGTTCAGGATAGTCTCTATCCTCTTGGGGTTCATTGCGTCCAGAAGCTGAAACAGAGCGCTTTTCCGTTCATCCCCCATATCGTAGAAGCTTTTGATAATTTCCAGGGAATATGAATATTCGGTGTGTTCCGTGGTGAGAAGATAAAGCGCTTTTTCCACTTTTTCAACCAGCCCAAAAAGGTCTATTTCACATCGGCCGCACGTGGGGCAAGATATGATCTCGGGTCCTCTGTGCCTGAGGTCCA
>VMTI01000020.1 GCA_013791675.1 bacterium
CGCTGAAATGTTTTTGCTAATATAAAGGAGCATTATTATGAAGGTTTTCAAAAAAGGGAAAAGCTATATAATAGATTACACCCACGAGGGTATACGCCGCAGGGAGAGCCTGGGCCAGATATCAAAAAGGACCGCTGAGGATATACTTGCCAAGAGACGAACCATGATTGTTGAAAATAGGCATTTGGATATCCGTCGAGATAAAAAAATAAGCTTTTCAAAATATGCGCAGGATTATTTATTGTGGTGGAAGAGTCATAACGCGGATACATACACGAAAACACTATCGTTAGTCAGACAACTTGAAACTACGTTTGGGAAAAGGTACCTCTATAACATAGATGTGAAAAAAGTTGAGGATTACAGGACAGGTCGTTTAAATGAAGTGAAGAAACCTCCGATGTTGTGCAGGACAAGTTTAGATCCAAAAGTTATGAAACGATATACGGGTACGGAGTGGCAAAAGAAAAAGATATCAAAACCGACGGTAAATAAGGAAATTGGCAAATTAAAAGCAATGTTAAACAAGGCTGTTGATTGGGGATATTTAAGTTATAACCGTGCCTTGAAGGTCAAGAAATACAGTGAAAAGCAATTCCAGAAAGGCCGCCACCTCAGTGAAAGTGAAATCAAAAGTCTTCTCGGTGGAACAGCAGGATACTTGCATGATGTCATTGAATTTGATTTATTTATAGGCCGGCGCATTGGAGAAGTTCTCCAGCTGAAGTGGGAAGACGTCAATTGGGAGACGCGGATAATTAAATTCTTTAACCAAAAGAGTCGGGTATGGAATAATGTTTGGATAAGTGATGCTGTTTATGAGCTTCTCGAGCGACGTAAAAGCACGAAAAACGGGCAGTATGTGTTTTGTCAGGCAAATGGCAAACAGATAAAAAGTATAAGAAAAACTTTTGGCACTGTATTAAAGAGGTTGGGAATAATGAATTTTAGGATACATGATATGAGGCATACGGCAATTTCTTACATGGTTATGCAGGGGTTGCCTAACATGACTATAGCTGGAATTGTGGGGCATGCATCAGGAGAAATGATAGAAAGACGGTATGGGCATCTTTCAACTACGCATCTGCGGGACTCATTGCAGAAACACTGTAACGGACTCGTCACAATCATGGCACAACCCCCTAAAAATGAACGAACTGAAGGTATAAAAAACAGCGCATTATACCGTCATAAAAAGCCCTCGTAGCGCAAATGGATAGAGCATCTCCCTGCGAAGGAGAAGGTTTCCCGTTCGAATCGGGACGAGGGCAAAAAAAATATGAAGAACAAGGAAATAGCCGATAAATTCACGGAGATAGCCCATCTTCTGGAAATCAAAGGCGATAACAGTTTTAAAATCAGAAGTTATGAAAAAGCCGCCGAAACAATTGAGAATCTCGGCCATGATATAGAAGGTGATTGTTTATCCGGCAATCTTGAAAAAATACCCGGTATCGGGGAAAGTATCGCCGGGAAGATACGCGAATACATAAGCTCCGGCAAAATAAAAAAACTTGAGGGCCTCAGAAAGGAAATTCCCCGCGGCCTTCTGGAAATGCTGAAAGTGCCGGGGTTGGGCCCCGCGAAAATAAAACTGATATACGAGAAGCTCGGAGTGAAATCGATGAGAGGCCTTGATATAGCCGCCCGCAGGGGCGAACTGGCGGCCCTGCCGGGAATGGGCGAAAAAAGCGCCGCTAACATTCTCAGGGGGCTGGAAATTATCAACCGCCTGGACGGCAGGTTGCTTATGTCTACGGCCCAAGATTTGGCGGAGGAGTTTCTTGATGTTCTCAGGAAAGAAAAGAGCTGCGGGGAAGCGCTCGCCTGCGGCAGTATTCGTCGAGGATGTGAGACAATAGGCGACATAGACCTGCTGGTTGTTTCAGATGAGCCAAAGAAAATTATAGATAAATTCATCGAAATTCCAGGCGTTGAAAAAGTGATTTCCGCGGGTGACTCAAAGGCGGGCGTTTACACTTCGGGAGATGTGCGGATTGATTTGCGTGTCGTCGGGGAGAAGTCGTACGGCACAGCCATGCTTTATTTTACAGGCAGCAAAGAGCATAACATAGCTTTGAGAAAGCTCGCACTTAAAAAATCTTTCACGCTGAATGAATACGGTTTGTACGAACAAAAGACAGAAAAATATGTTGCCGGAAAAACAGAGAAAGATGTGTACGCGCGTCTGGGGCTTGAGTTTATTCCGCCTGAATTGCGGGAAAACAGGGGAGAAATAGAGCAGGCTCTGCAAAAGCATCTGCCATGCCTTGTGGAATTCAAAGACATAAAAGGCGACCTTCATCTTCACAGCGTTTATTCAGACGGCAGTGTTGAAATAAGAGTTCTTGCCGCCCGCGCTTTGGAGCTGGGTTATGAGTGGATAGCCATTTGCGACCATTCCATGAGCCTGAAAATCGCGAACGGGTTGAGTATAAAGACGCTGATGAAGAAAAAAGAGGAAATAGAAGAGCTGAATAAAACATCCCGCGTTAAAATTCTTTTCGGCGCGGAGGTGGATATACTTCCCGACGGAAAACTGGATTATCCGGATGAAATTCTTAAAGAACTTGATATATGTTTGGGCGCCATACATTCTGTTTTTAGCCAGAGCCCGGATGTTCTTAACAAAAGGGTGCTCAAAGCCATGGACAATCCTTTTCTTGATATTCTGGCTCATCCGACGGCTCGGCTTATAGGAAAAAGGCCGCCTCTCGCGCTGGATATGGAAAAAATCATAGAGAAGGCCGTCGACAAAAAAATTATTCTTGAGGTGAACGCTTTTCCCGACAGAAGAGACCTGAAAGAAGAGCATTGTTTAATGGCCCTGAAAAAGGGCGCGATGCTCTCGCTCGGCACCGATTCGCACGCGCTTTATCATATGGATAATATGAAATACGGCCTTATGAATCTTCGCCGCGCCGGATGCGAAAAGAAAAATGTGCTGAACACGAGGCCGATGGCTGAGCTTCAGAAAATCATAAGCGCCCGCCGGAATATTTCCAATGACTAAAATTAATATCCGCGTATTACGGACACCCTGTGAGATTCGCAGAATCTCCAGGTGTGAGTCCCGAGAGGCGGGGCCCTGTGAGATTCGCAGAATCTCCAGGTGTGAGTCC
>VMTI01000122.1 GCA_013791675.1 bacterium
CCTCCTTAACTAAAACTTCAGTTGCATCCTCTAGTCTCATATTTTTTCTAGTTGCGTATAGCTTGATTGCCTCGTGTAACTGTGGGGATATTGCCAGAGTAGTCCTTGGCTTATGACCTTGTCTAGTGTATCTAGATTTGCTAGAGTCTTCATTATCACTATACATATATTATAATTATAGCACAGAAACTTGACAATTGCAAGAATTTCCTGTATTATTTAGACAAATGGGAGGGTTTATGGGATTATTTAGCAAGGTTAAATCAAAAAAGCATCAAAAGCCTTCTGAGGAACAGGTTGCCAAGAAAGAGAAGCGTAAAGATGAGAGACAGGCTAGAGAAAGGTTTCACGAACTAGTTGCCAATGACCCCGATGAACTACCCGTACTACACAGAGAAGATATTATCAATAAGAGGGGCGTTTTTTCAAAATTAAATGATGCGGCACTGCTTAAAATTCAGTCAAAATTCGGAATGCTTTTTCAGAGCGCCGCGCTTTTTGACAGCCTTAATGTTTATGAAAATGTGACTTTCGGCCTGCGGCGCCTGACGAAGATGAGTGAAGCCGTAATAAAAAGGCGCGCCGACGAGGTGCTGAAAATGGTGAGTATGCCCGGAACCGAACTTTTGGCTGTATCATCTCTTTCCGGCGGTATGAAAAAAAGAGTAGCCCTCGCGAGGGCTCTCGCCACCTCCCCAAAATATCTTTTATATGACGAGCCCACGACGGGACTTGATCCGATTCTGGCCGAATCTATTAACAAATTGGTGCGCAAGCTGAATAAGGAAACACGGATAACTTCCGTGGTGGTTACTCACGATATGCATTCGGCATTTATGGTGTCCGACAGAATAGCGTTTCTTCTTGACGGGGTAATAAAGGAAATAGGCACGGGTGATGAAATAAAAAATACAAAGCTTAAGAGTCTGAGAAATTTTATAAACGCGGGTGATAATGGTGACGGTATTGATGGGGAGACTATATGATAAACAGCGTAAAAGTGGGAGTTTTTGTTGCCGCGGGGGTGCTTGTGACAGCCATTTGTATAACAATACTTGGAAAAGTGCAATTGCGGCCCGGCTATACTTTCGACGTAATTTTCAAAGATATTTCGGGCCTTAGCGACGATTCTCCCGTGAGAATAGCCGGAGTGAAAGTCGGAAAAGTAATTGATTTTGAGATAACCGATGACGGCGCCGCGAAAGTCAAAGTGTGGATAGAAAACAAATATCCTGTCCGTCACGGCTGCAGTGTGAGAGTCGTTTCAACCGGCCTTATAGGAACAAAGTATCTTCAGTTAAGCACGGGCGACCCGAAAGCTTCCCGTATTAAATCCGGTGAAACAATTGAAGGAATTTCTTCCGTGTCCATAGAAGAAATTCTGGAAAGTCTCAATCCTGCGGAAGGCGAAAAACCTTTTGGAAAATCACTCAGGGAAATATTTGATAACGTAAACAGCATAACACGAAAAATAGATATGGGTATAGAGGATGAGAATGATATTAAAGATATTGTCAAAAATATAAAACAAACCGCTAAAAATATCAGAAAATTCACCGATAGCCTTGACGGAAAAGGCGCGGATTTAAGAAAAGCTCTTGAAAAATTTCCGGGCCTTGTGGATTCCGCCAAAAATGCTTTTGACGAACTTGAAAAACTTGCCAAAAAGCTCAATAATTCCAACGGGGCTTTTGAGGCTCTTATATCTGATGAGAAAGTCGCGGGTGATGTGCGGGAAACCGTCTCTAATTTAAAGAAAGCTACGAATTCCGCAAAAAAAGCTCTCGGCAGAATAACAGACATCAAAACTTACTGGGATTACCGGCTTCGCTACAATACGGGAGACGAAAAATACCGCAGCGATTTGGGGATCAAAATTGCTCCGAATGAAAATAAGTTTTACTATTTGGGCGTATCCAATATAAAATCAACCAGCGATTCGGGATATGATGTTTCCGCAAGCACGGGAGAAAAAATAACATCAGCCGACGCGTACCTCGGACGGGTGTTCGGCCCTGTGACAATTTACGGCGGACTTATAAAATCGGCGGGCGGCGTGGGTATATCTGTTGCGCCCTTAAAAGCGCTGTCTCTTGAATCGCAAGCGTACCGTTTTGACAGAAAGATAGAAGGCAAAACAACGCCCTGGGTGGATGTGACCGCCAAAATCAGGTTTACCAGCTGGCTTTACGCGAACGCCGGCGTCAGTGATGCGCTGGAAAGCAATAATTTTCAGGTGGGGCTGAATCTGATTTATAACGATGAGGATTTGCCTTATCTTTTCGGGCTGGGTTCTCTCGCCGCAGTGGGTGTCAAATAATATGTTTGTTTGCAAAGACTGCGGCTTCAAGTCGCTCACCCTCCAGGGAAAATGCCCCTATTGCGGCGCATGGAACACATTTGTGCAAAGCGCCGAGGATGTGAAGGATGTGGCTAAAAAGAGCGGAAAATATCAGCGCTCTGTTAAAATTTCCGAAGTGACAGAGATGAAGGAAGAAAGAGTATTCACGGGAATAACGGAAATAGACAGGGTGTTCGGCGGCGGGATAGTGAAAGGCTCCGTACTGCTTCTGGCGGGAGCTCCCGGTATAGGGAAATCCACGCTACTTCTTCAGATAGCGTCTTCGGTTAAAAAAGTTTTATACATCACCGGCGAAGAGTCCGCCGCACAGATAAAAATAAGGTCGCAGAGAATCGCGAAAGGCCTTGATGTGCAGCTTCTTTCAACAAGGGATATAGTTGAGGCCATACATGAAGCGGCGCGAATTCGCCCTGCACTTGTTATACTTGATTCCGTACAGTCTTTTAAAAATAGCAACGGCTCCGCGGCGGCTTCGCCGTCGGCAATTAAGGAAATCACATCCGCGATAGTGGAATACGCCAAAACAACAAACACGGCTTTTATTCTTTCAGGCCATATAACAAAAGAAGGTATCCTCCAGGGGCCAAAAGTTATAGAGCATATGGTGGACGGTGTGTTCTATCTTGAAGAAAGCCCTGTGCATGGTTACAGGCTGCTGTATTCGACAAAAAACCGTTTCGGAAACACAAATGAACTTGCTGTTTTTCATATGACAGGCCGGGGGCTTGAAACGGTTGATGACCCGTCCGCTTTTTTTCTTTCGGGACGAGCCGATTCTCCCGGTTCCGTGGCGGTGTGTTCCTATCAGGGCAGTTCGCCCTTTATCGCAGAAATACAGGCGCTTATAAATATCACTTCCTTCCAGTATCCCCGCAGGCAGGTGACGGGGCTGGAGCTCAACAGGGCATATCTCATTATAGCGATACTTGAAAGATACGTCGGTCTGAAGCTTTCGACCTGCGATGTTTTTCTGAATGTCGCGGGAGGCATTCGTATCAGCGAGACGGGGAGCGATCTTGCGGCGGCGGCGGCTATAATCTCATCGTACAGGAAAAAACCGATGCCCAATGATATTGTTTTTACCGGAGAAATCGGCCTCGGAGGAGAGGTGCGGGGTGTTTCAAGACTGGAAGAAAGAATAAGAAAAGCGGAAGGGCTGGGCTTTAAAGCCATAGCCGTCCCGCGCGCGGGTGTGAAATACCGTGGAAAAAAAATTAAAGTGATTGATATAGGTCATATCAAACAGCTTGAGGACTTGCTTGTTAATAAGGGGTCAAGACCTGACCCCAGTAGTTCCGTCCATTGCGACGGTATCGGAGGTTGATTATGTTTATGGTGTTTGCGAGGACTTTTATTATTATTATGGGTCCTATTATCGGTTATTACAGGATTTCACAGGGCCCTAACGGTATTCTTATAGGAACCGGTGCGGCCGTGCTTGTCATTTTTATAGAGTGGGTTTTGGAAAAAGCGCCGCTGGATGACATTATCGCCGCGGGGATGGGTATTATTATAGGTCTTATCGCCGTAAAGACGTTGGACTATCTTGTTATGGTCACTTTCAGCGACGAGACAATAGCTGTGTGGGATAAATATGCTCTTCTTGTTAAAATAACAGCCGCCTATACGGGGATGCTCATCGCCGTAAAGAAAAAGGGCGAGATGTATCTTCTGGATAAAAGCATATCCTTTACGTCAAAAAGACTGCTTCCGGAAAGCATAATTGTTGACTCCTGCGTCCTCATAGACGGCAGAATAGTGGATATAGCCAAAGCAGGATTTATATGCCATATGGCGGTGATACCGCGCTTTGTTATAAAAGAACTTCAGACGCTTGCCGATTCCGCGGACGATTCTAAAAGAACCCGCGGAAAACGCGGCCTTCAGACTATAACTTTTCTGGAAAAAGAAGATTCCGGAATAAGGGTGAAGATTTATGAAAAAGATTTCGCCGAAATGCATACTACCGACGAGAAACTGCTTAAATGCAGCGCTGATCTCAGAGCAAAGCTCATGACTTCCGACACCAATCTCGCGCAGGTGGCGCTAATTAGGGGCATAGGGGTTTTGAATGTGAATATGCTCGCGAAATCGCTTAAACCGGTTGTGCTGCCGGGTGAGGCGCTGGACATATTTCTTCTCAAGGAAGGCAAGGAAAGTCGTCAGGCCGTGGGCTATCTTGACGACGGCACCATGATTGTTGTTGATAACGCGAGGCGCTTCATCGGACAGAAGAAAAAAATTATTGTCGTGAGTTTTCTGCAGACTGATGCCGGGAGAATGATATTTGCCAGACTTGATAATGACAGGGACTGATTTCAGGCCTTCCTGCGCTGTGCTTCTGGCATCGGGGAAAGGCTCGCGGACGGGTTTTTCGCGCCCTAAACAGTTTGTGAAAATAGCGGGGAAAGAGCTTTACCGCCACAGCCTTGATGTTCTTCTTAATTCGCCGCTCATTGATGAGGTGATACTTGTTGTTCCGCGCGGATTCGCGGGAAAAATAAAAGTCAAAAACTCAAAACTGAAAATTACCACGGGTGGAAAAAGGAGACAGGATTCGCTTTTGAAGGGCATTTCCCGTCTCGGAAAAAATTTTAACACTATTCTTGCGCACGATAGCGCCCGGCCTTTTATAACGGATGCCGTTGTAAAATCGGTTTTAAGCGCCGCCGGCGCTTACGGCGCCGCCATTGCGGCGGAACAGATAACCGATACAGTGAAGGAAGTGAACGGGGGTTTTGTGAAGAGCACCCTCGACAGGACAAAGCTTTTCCAGGCGGCAACACCGCAGGCTTTTAAGACCGGACATTTGGAGAAAATCAAAAAACTTCTCGCCGGAAAACAAGACTTTACCGATGAAGCCGCCGTTATGGAAAAGCTCGGTATGCCGGTAAAAATTATCAGCGTAGGCCGCTGTAATATGAAAGTAACGGAGAAAGAAGATTTTACTCTGGCTGAAAATCTTCTGGAAAAAAACGCGAAGCGTTTGAATAGAAGGAGGTAATCACAAGGTGGAAAAATTCACAAAAGGTCCGCGGGTAAATGAGCGGATCACGGCTGCAAAAGTGCAGCTTATTGATGAGACGGGGAAGAATGTCGGCGTGATAGAGACATTCAAGGCGCTGAATATGTCGAGGGTGAAAGGGCTGGATCTGATGCAGGTGTCCGAAAGGGAAGTGCCTGTGTGCAGAATCGTTGACTATTCCAAATACAGGTATATGAAGGCGAAAAAAAACAAAGGCCCTAAACATGTTTCCACTCTCAAGGAAATCCGTTTCCGGCCGCACACCGACGATCACGATATAGAGGTGAAAGTCGGCAAAGCTAAAAAATTCCTGTCGATGGGAGATAAAGTTAAGGTCACTATTTTTTTCAGGGGCAGGGAAAACGCTTTTAAAACAGAAGGTTACAAACAGATGGAAAAGATAAAGGAAATTCTTGCCGATGTCGCCAAATCGGAAAGCCCGCCGCAGCTTTTCGGTAAGCGGCTTATTGCATTGTTCGTCAAAAATAAATAATATTGCACTTTATTGCGCCTGTAGCTCAGTCGGATAGAGCATCTGCCTTCTAAGCAGAGGGCCCGGGGTTCGAATCCCTGCAGGCGCGTAAAAATTTCAATTTTATTTCAAAATTTTTTCAGAGTTGCTGAAAGTCCGCCTGTGGCGGGTTGCGTATTGTCATTAAACTCGGGTATAATGAAACAGGTGCCGGGAGTTTGGATAATAATGAGGATTAAAAGAAAATTCAAAGTCGCTGTGAGACGCGGGGATATGCGGGGCTTTTTCCTGCTGCTTTTTATCCTTGCGGCTGCGGCAGGGGCTTATCTGTATATTAAGGAACGGACTCTTCAGGAGAGAATCACGCGCGTTGAAGCCATGGGCGGATACAGCAAATCCGACAAAAAACATATTATAGAAACATTAAAATGCGGCGTCCCCATAAGCGTCGCCGAATACACTCTGGCTGAGGAAAAGAAAAAAGCCCACGCCCTTCAGAAAAAACGTCAGTTCCGCCTGACCGCTGAAAAAACAGCTTTCGCCAGCCGCCCGGATATTAAAAAAGAGTATGAATATGTCCGCAAAAATAAAAAACTTTCAAGAGCAAAATTGAAGCTTATATCGCAGATATTCGGCCTTATGGATTTCCTGGACTATTCCATACGTTATACGACGCTGAAAAACGAGAGTGAGCTTTACGGCTTTAACGAGGAAGGTTTGGAGGATATCCTCGCTATATTTGTTGAAGCCGCCAACCGAAAAGGGGGCGCCACACCCGAAGAAATTGAGGAATATGGACTTGAGGAAATTGAAGACCTTGCGGTTTACAAGAGCCGCTACGCGCGCTGAATTATGAAATTTTTTAAAACACTGTTTGCGGGACGGAAACATTACAGCGTTTATGTTGTGAGGCTGGACAACAGCGTTAAGCAGTTTGATAAAGTGTTTGATTTAAACAAAGCAAGGGATTTTGAAAAACCCTGCGTTTATGTGGGTATGACAGGGTTGAAAGTTTCAGAACGTTTCAAGAATCACAAAAGCGGCTACAAGTCCAGCGCATGGGTGCATAAATACGGCATAGCGCTGATACCGGCTCTTTATGAGCACCTTAACCCCATGACTTATCAAGAAGCGGTTAAGATGGAAGTTGATCTCGCTGAAGATTTGAGAAGCCGCGGCTTCACCGTCCTCGGGGGACATTAACTGTAATCAATCGCCCCAGAGGTATCGTAGTCTGAGGCGATTATTAAAGTGTGAGGGCGAGTTCCCGGGCGATGATTTCTACAGTTTCAACGTCTTCCTGCGTTAGAGCTTGCGGTTGCTCCGTTCTTTTGATGTTGATTACTCCGAGAGCCTTGCCGTTTTTGACAAAGGGAATGCTCATGCCGGAATTGATTTTTTCGTATTTTTTCATGCCGCTGAAATATTTATCGGAATTTATGTCTATCGCTCCTTTGACAAGCACGGAGGCCATGGTTTTTGCGGCTTTACCGCTGACTCTTTCGCCCATAGCGACTTTTTTCCCTATGGCGTCGTTTTTGTTGCTTCCCGCAGCCGCTGTGACGGTGAGATTTTTACCGTCGGCATCAACAAGCATAATGGAACCGCCGTCGGCGGACAGAATGCCGCATGTGGCTGCCAGGCAGAATTTTAAAAGCGCTTCTATTTTGTCATTAAGCCCTTCTACTGTAATAACTTCTGTGTGAGCCATAAAGTCCTCCTTTTAGATTCCCCGACACTTACAACACCACATCATTCTACACAATATTGCCGTAATTTACCAGTTTCCACCCCTTGTATTTACAATCCTCCGCAAGTGTAGTCGGTAGCGCTATATACATTTTGGCGAAAATGAGCTACAATTATGGGCGGTAATTTTGGAATAATTGGTTAATTGATACGTAAATGAATTGTTTTGGAGGATAATGTGAAAAAGATTTTGATTGCTTATTCCGGCGGGCTGGACACTTCCTGCATGCTGCACTGGCTTAAGAAAAAATATAATGCTGAGATTTACGCGTACTGTGCGGACATTTCGGGAATGAGCGCTGCGGAAAAGAACAAAATAATACGCAAGGGGCTTTCCACCGGCGCGAAAAAAGTTATTGTTGAGGATCTGCGGAACGAATTCATGCAGGACTATGTTTTTCCGTCGCTTAAAGCGGACGCGGTGTATGACGGGGAATATTTTATGTCGACTGCCATAGGCCGTCCGCTCATAGCCAAACGACTCGCCGCCGTGGCAAAAAAATACGGCATAAAAATAGTCGCGCACGGCTGTACGGGCAAGGGCAATGATCAGGTGCGTTTTGAAACGGGGCTTTATTCTCTTCTAAAAGGCGTTGAGGTGCTGGCCCCTTTGCGTTTCTGGGAATTCCGCACGCGTGAAGAAGAAGTCGATTATGCGAAAAAAAATAAAATTCCAATCTCTTCCGGGAGCAAAAAATATTCTCTTGACGAGAACATCTGGGGCGTGGCGATAGAATGCGGCCGTCTTGAAGACCCGTCAACCCCGCCGCCTTCCGACGCATGGCAGTGGACTGGCGGGAAACTGCGTAAAAAAGAAAGTGAAATAACGGTGTCCTTCCGCGAAGGCTGCCCAGTCGCGCTTTCCGGCCGGACGCTCGCGCCCGTTGAACTTGTCGCGAAACTTAACGCGCTCGGAGCGGCGTATAAAATAGGGCGCGCGGATATGATAGAAAGCAGAGTTGTTGGTATTAAATCCCGCGAGATATACGAGGCGCCGGCGGCAAAAATTCTTAACATGGCGCATTTTGACCTCGAGCGCATGGTGCTGGACAGGGAAACGCTGCATTACAAAGAAAAACTCGCGAAGGATTTCGCGCTGCTTATTTATAACGGCCGCTGGTTTTCGCCGCTTCGCCGGGCGCTCAGCGCTTTTGTTGATGAAACTCAGAAAAATGTGACGGGTTCCGTCACCATGATTCTGCACCCCTATGCCGCCCAGATAATATCCAGAACTTCGCCTAACTCCATTTACAGCAAATCTCTCGCAACATATGCCAAAGGCGATAAATTCGACAGAAGCCTCGCGGAAGGTTTTATTAAACTTTCCTGCCTTGATATAGCCAAAAGGAGCTGATGGATTTATGAAACTTTGGGGGGGGCGTTTCAAACGCGAACAGGGGAAAGATTTTCGCGCTTTTGAAAGTTCCATATCGTTTGATTTTAGATTAGCCAAGCACGATATAGAGGTTAATAGAGCATGGGCTAAAATGCTTGAGAAAATAGAAATTTTTACGGGTGATGAATTAAAAAAAATTCTTGCGGCTCTTGACTACACGGAAAAAGACCTTGAAAAAGGCCGCCTTAAAGCCGACGTTGCCCTTTACGAGGATATACACAGCCTGATTGAGGATAGGCTTTTCACTTATGCCGGTTCCGCAGCCAAAAAGCTTCCGGCGGGGCGTTCGCGCAATGAACTGGTATCCGCGGATATGAGGCTTTATCTGAGAGAGCATATAGATTATATTCTCGGGCAGCTCAAAGGTTTTCAGAGGTCGCTGCTTAGCGCCGCCACACGTTATTCGGGGGCGGTTATGCCGGCCTTTACGCATATGCAGCAGGCCGTTCCAGTGACGTTGGGCCACCTGATACTATCTTATTTCTGGAAAATTAACCGCGACAAAAAATTTTTCAAATACGCTCTTGAGGAAACCAATGTTATGCCGCTGGGCGGAGGCGCCGCCGGAGGCACGACCATTCCCGTTGACACCGATTTTCTTATGACGGAACTGGGTTTTTCAAGAATTTTTGAGAATTCCATTGACGGCACATCCTCACGTGACTTCGTACTTCTTTTTCTTGAAGCTGCCGTAAGCCTTCAGCTTCATTTCTCAGGTATCTGCGAGGATATGATACTTTTTTCCACAAGTTATTTTTCATATCTTCATCTCCCGGATGAGTATTCCACAGGTTCATCGCTTATGCCGCAGAAAAAAAATCCGGATTTTTTTGAGCTTGTCAGGGGAAAAACGGGGCGCGTCGCCGGCAGTCTCGCGGCGCTGATTAATTTGCTGAAAGGTTTGCCTTCGGGTTATAACAGGGATCTTCAGGAGGATAAAATATCTCTTTTTGACACGGTTGATGAAATAGAGGCGATCCTCACGCTGTTTCCTTCGGTTTTTTCCGCGCTGGAATTTGATACGGAAGCCATGCTTAAATCCGTCGAGCAGGGAACGGTCTGCGCTCAGGCGCTCGCCGAGTTTCTGGTGACAAAAGGTGTTCCTTTCAGAAAGGCGCACGAAATAATCGGGAAGATTGTCAGTGATAACGAGCTTGCTTCAAGAAAGATGAGTGATATAAAACTTTCGGACTTAAAAGTTTATTCCGAGTTTTTTTCTGCGGAAGTCATCCCGCTTCTTGAACCGGGCGGCGTGCTAAAGCAGCTGGCTACGTCTTCATCTCCGTCGCCGTTGATGTTTGAACAGCAGTTGAGGCTGGCTTATGAAGCGGCAGAAGAATAAAAATTTTTCCCGCGCGTCCGCCGCGGTCGCCAAAACGCCCGATTTTATCCGTCGTGAAAAGAGCATAGGAAACGTGAAAATTTTGGCCTCGGGCATGGGGCTTCTCTGCGGCGCTTTTTTTGTGCTGAGATGGGCGAATCCTGAAGGAAATAATTTCGCGGCTCACGCTACGCCGTTTATTTTTATTCTTTCGTGGGCTGTGATTTTAGCGGGAATATTGTGGGAAGACAAAAAAGAGGAAGCTGAGAAAAAAGGCGGGGACACTGTCAACAGTGTTCAAAAAAAAAGTTGAAAACAAAAAACATGAAGGGATTTTTCTATGCGTTGATTCCGGTTTCGTTTTGCGTTTTCCACGGATACCTTGCAGCCGCTGATTTGGACTATTGCCTGAAAACGGCGGTTATGAATAATCCCGCGCTTCTTTTAGGGGCAGAAGATATAAAGGTCGCCAAGCTGAAATTAAATCAGGTGAGTTCTTTATTCATGCCCAAACTTTCGCTCGGCGTCTATTATGATTATTACAGCCTGGATTACCCGTCTGTTTTTTCGTCGTCAATAGGCGCTTTTAATCTTCAAGACGCGTCAGATAATTTTTACGGAACAAGGGTAACGCTGACACAGCCGCTTTATACCGGCGGGGCTGTCACGGCGCTGAAAAAGCAGGCTTCTCAGAAACTTCTTGATTCTGAAAACTTGCGCGCGGCCTCAAAAAACAGGATATTGTACGGCGTGAAAGAAAAATTCATAAAGGTGTTTTATCTCAAGAAAAAAATAGAAGCGGAAGAAAACGCGCTGAGGCAGATTAAAAAAGTTGACGACGTGTCAGAAGGGAGCGTTTATTCGGACCGTCTCAGAAAAAAAGCCGAGTTTGACGCGGCGCTCGTAGAAAATGTTTATGCGCTCAACGCTCTGATATCATCCGAATTCATTAAGGCGGAGGACATAAGCGGCGCGCCGTATCTAGACGCTGAGCTTTCGGGCGAGGAAGTGACAAAGTTCATTCTTTTGGCCGGAGCGAACCGTCCCGAACTGAAAAGCCTCAGGGAAAGGGAGTCGGTGGATTTTATTTCTCTCGGTTTGGAAAAATCATTAAAATTCCCCAATGTGGATCTTTTCTCCACGTATGATTACCTTCATGCCATAGGCGATGAATGGGAAACCAATTTTCAGGTGGGGATAAGCATGACATTGCCTCTTTATGACGGAGGCGCGCACTGGTTGCGTTTTGAGGAAAAGGCCGCGCTTCTTCGCAAAACCAAAATCAGCGTCGCCCATGAAGAGGAAAGCATAAAGCGCGAAGTGGAAAAGGCATGCGGCCAATATTCCATTGCCGCGAAATATCTTGAATCCGCGAAAAAGGAAAAAAATAATTTCCGGATGCCGACGAAAGTCAAAGCGGTTGATATATTATCCTGGGCGCAAATAACGGAGAACTATCTTGACGCGGAAATGAATTTTTATATATCAACAGCATATCTTGAATACGCCGCGGGGCTTTCTCTGTCTAAATACTGATGCGGCATTCCGATTTTAAAAAATTGTTCGCGAGAAATTTTGTCTCTTTGATGGCGTTTGTTTTTTTTGCCGGGGCAATTCACGCTTTTGATACGGAAGATCATCTTAAAATTCTCGCTTCCAGCCGCTGGAAGCAAAACCGCGCGAAGGTGGGAATCGTTCTTTCAGGCGGCGCCGCGCGCGGGCTCGCTCATGTGGGGGTTATGAAATGCTGGCAGGAGAAAAAACTGCCGCTGGATCTTATTGTCGGCACCTCCGTCGGTTCGCTTGTGGGGGTGCTGTACGCTTCGGGAATGAGCGCGGATGAAATTGATAAACTTATGGCGGGCATTAACTGGAACGAGCTCATTGAGTTCAGAGTGACACCGTCAAGAATTCTAAATCTAACCAGTGTCATATCAAGTGAAAAAATGGGCAAGTTGCTGTTTTCGCATATAGGAAAAAAGAGGTTCAGTGACC
>VMTI01000101.1 GCA_013791675.1 bacterium
CGCAGGCTAAAGTACCCAAAGGGTATTATAATCTGCGGCTACTAAACCTGTGTCTATTTTGGAATCAAAACAGGGAAAAGCCCGTAAAAACGGATGTTAGAAAACAATAATATTAGACTATGACGGCGTACAGGATAATTCTTATTTTCACCGCGGGTCTGGCAGCGGGTTTTATTAATGTACTTGCCGGAGGCGGGTCTCTTATGACGGTGCCTCTCCTTATGTTTTTAGGACTGCCCGGTGCGGTGGCTAACGGCACAAACAGAATAGCTCTTATTGCGCAAAGCTTTGCGGCGACGGCGAATTTCAGGAGGAAGGGCTATTTTGATTTAAAATTCGGCCTTCTCGCCGCGCTTCCAGCCGCCGCGGGGGCGGTGATAGGTTCGTCGCTTGCTGTGCGATGCCCCGACGAGCTTTTTAAAAAAATATTTACAGCGGTCATAATATTTTTTCTCTTTACTATGCTGCTTAAGAGAAAAACCAAAAAAGAATCGCTCGTGGAAGAGATTTTTTCCGGCGGGAAAAAGGCCGTCATAGCGGCGGTTTTTTTCTGCGCGGGCATTTACGGTGGTTTTGTGCAGGGCGGGATAGGATTTATAATAATCGCGGCTCTTTCGGCGCTCACGGGATTTTCACTTATTAAAATCAACAGTGTAAAAGTGTTTGTAATAGCCGTTTATCTTGTGCCCGCCATAGCTATTTTCGCCATGAACGGAAAGGTGGACTGGGCGACGGGTTTTGTTCTTGCCGCCGGAAATTCCGCTGGCGCTATTTTGGGTTCGTCCGCCGCTGTGAAGAAAGGAGACCCCTTTATTAAGGAAATTCTTTTTGTGTCGCTTGCGGCCATTGCCGTGAAACTTTTTTTCTTTTAAAAACTTAATTTCCGTCGAAAAATTGACGGTGATGTGCAAATATGATAACCTTAATTCCTGAAATTGAAGGAATAGGAGGTTTTGTATGGAACTTTTGATCAGAAACGCTCAGCTTAGAAAACAGAAAGGCCTTGTTGACATAGCCGTTGATAAGGGTAAAATTGTCAAAATCGCCAAAAGCATAAAGGCGCGCGCCGCTAAAGTTATAGATGCCGGCGGCAATCTTGTCACAGAACCCTACTGCAACGCTCATCTTCATTTGTGCAAAGTCTGGACTCTGCAGATGATGGACGAGAAAGCTCTTAAAGATTATCACAGCTCCGATATGGGAAAGGCCATGACGGCGATAGAGTCGGCCGCCAAAGTGAAGGAAAAATACGACGAGAGATGGATAATAAAAAATGTCAGGAAAGCCGTGGAGCTTGCCATGAAATATGGCAATCTTCACATAAGGGCTTTTGCGGACGTGGATTCAAAGGCGAAGCTTGAAGGTGTGAAAGCTCTCATCAAGGCGAGGGAAGAATACAGGGGGCTTGTGGATATACAGGTTGTCGCTTTTCCTCAGGACGGAGTTATAAGGGATCCCGGAGCGGAAGAGCTTGTCAAAAAAGCAATGGACCTCGGCGCGGATATCGTGGGAGGAATACCCTGGATTGAATACACGGAAGCGGATGAACTCGCGCACATACAGAAAATGATGGCTATCGCGAGAACATACAATAAGGATGTTTCCATGCTTGTGGACGACGCCGGAGACCCCACGCTCAAAACTCTTGAGATGTACGCGGTGGAGGCCATAAAAACCGGCTGGACGGGACGCTGCCTTGCTCAGCACGCGAGGGCCATGTGCCTGTACCCTAAACCTTATTTTCAGAAAGTTGTCGCGCTGCTTAAAAAAGCAAAGCTTGGTATTGTGACGGACCCTCAGACGGGGCCGCTGCACGCGCGTGTGGGAGAACTTCTTGAGGAAGGCGCGCTGGTATGCATAGGCCAGGACGACATTTCCGACGCCTATTATCCCTACGGCAGAAACAACATGCTTGAAATCGCTTTTCTGGCGTCGCACCTTTTGTGGATGACGGGCGCGGGTGATATGGAAACGCTGTATGATATGATAACGGTAAACGGCGCGAAGGCCATGAACGTAAAAAATTACGGAATAAAAGAGGGCAATCCCGCCAGCTTCGTCGTGCTCGGAGTTGACAGCGTTCTTGAAGCTTTTAGAGCGCAGGAAGCTCCCGCGTATGTGATAAACGGCGGTAAAGTTATAGCCGAAACGAAAAACATCACAAAAATATATAAAAAATAAAAATTGCAGGGAGGATAAAGTGAGTTTGAAATATGTAGGTAAAAATATCACAAGGCCTGATGCGATAAAAAAAATAACGGGCAAATCAGTTTTTCTTGACGACATAAAACTTAATGGGATGCTTTACGCGGCGATTCTGACGCCGCCGACAGCACACGCGAAAATACTTTCCATAGACATATCCGCGGCCGAAAAAGAACCGGGCGTTATAAAAGTCGTTACGGGCAAGAACATAGATTTTCTTTTTGGCGATAATGTGAAAGACCGTGTGCCGATGGCAGTGGACAGAGTGCGCTATATAGGCGAGCCCGTCGCCGCGGTTATAGCGGAAAATCCCCATCAGGCGCAAATGGCTCTTAAAAAAATAGAGGTGAAATATAAAGAACTCCCCGTCTATATTGACGCAAGAGACGCTTTGAAAAAAAATGCCGTTCTCATTCATCCCGACAGCGCCGATTACTGGCATCTTCCGGGAATTGGGGCAGATGGGGGAACTAACATAGCCGATCATTATCTTCTCAATAAAGGGGATATTAAAAAAGGTTTCGGCGAAGCCGACCTTGTTGTTGAAGGTGAATTTAATTATCCCTTCAGTTCTTCCGCCGCGATAGAGCCTCACGGCACAATAGCCCTGCATCACGAGGATGGAACCATAGAGATATGGTCGTCGTCCATATGCCCTTTTGTCATAAGAGAGGATATCGCCCATACATACAAACTGCCGGTTTCTTCCGTCCGGGTGCATATCCCCGAAGTCGGCGGATGTTTCGGCTACAAGTCGGACGTCACTATTGAGCAGACAGTAGCATATATAGCGAGTTTTGTTCCCGGCCGTCCGGTAAAATGGGTAGCCAGCAGAAAAGAGGATTTTATTTCAACGCTTCTCGGCCACGGCATAAGAACAAAATTCAAGGTGGGTGTTACTAAAACCGGAAAACTCACGGCTTTGAAAACAACCATTCTTCATTCCACGGGAGCTTATGTGGATACGGGGCTTCATGTTATGAGAGGTTCCACGCACAATTCCACAGGGACTTACGAATTCCCGAATTGTTATCTTGACGGTTATTCGGTTTATACAAATACGCCTCCCGTCGGCGCTTACAGGGGCTATGGGCACCAGGAATCGCAGCTCGGCATGGAGAGGATGATGGATATTATCGCCCGAAAACTCGGCATGGACCCGTTTAAGCTCAGGGCAATGAATTATCTGGGCCCGGGTAAAAAGACATCTCTCGGAGAGTGGTTGTGGGAGAGCAACGGTAATGTAAAAAAATGCGCTGATATTGTCAGGAAAACAATTTTCACCGGAAAAAAGAAAAAAGAAGACTCCGAATATTATTACGGCAGAGGTTTTGCGGCGCTTATGAAATCGCCTAAGGGCGCGCCTTTTTCTTCAAAAAGCTGCTATCTGAAGTTTAATATTGACGGCAGCGTTTCCATAAACATGGGCGGAGCCGAGGTTGGGCAGGGCCTGCGGAATGTCGTGCGGCTTGTCGCGGCGGAAGTGTTGAAAATAGATCCTTCGCGCATAAGCGTTTACATGGAAATTGACACACAGTTTTCTCCGTGGGAGTGGCAGACAATAGGCTCCATGTTCACGATGCAGGGCGGCCGCGCCGTCGTGAGGGCGGCTGAAAAAGCCATACATCAGCTTAAAAAAACTGCGATGCAGGCGCTCAAATGTGATTATGATATGCTTGAATACGACGGGGATTATATTTTCCTCTCATCTGATCCGAGCGTGAGGGTGAAGGTTTCGGCCCTGGCGCACGGGTATATGACCGAAGACGGTATAACTGTCGGAGAAGTCGTTCACACGACTTCTGACGCCAGGCTTCCGCGTTACTCCAACCCCGACGCCAACGGGCAGGGTTCAATGGGCGTGACCTACACATTCGGAGCGCAGGCCTGCGAAATAAAAATAGAGAAAAAAACCGGGAAAATAATCGTGGATCATTTCGCGTCTGCCTTTGATGTCGGGCAGGTAATAAATCCAATTCAGATAAGAGGCCAGGTTGCCGGCGGCGTTATGATGGCGCTTGGCTCCACACTTCACGAGGAAACAAAATTTGATTCCGACGGGGTGTGCCTCAACCCGCGGTTTTCAAAATACAGATTTCCGACGATAAATGACGCTCCGGCAAAACAGACAATTGAATTTGTTGAAACGCCCGGCAAGATAGGGCCTTTCGGCGCCCGCGGAATAGGCGAACATCCTGTTATAGGCGTGGCGCCGGCTGTGCTGAACGCTGTTTACGACGCTGTGGGAATAGATTTTTATGAAATCCCGCTTGACCCTGAACAAGTGAAGGCCGCGATAGAGGGTAAAAATAAAAAAGGGAGATAAATAATGTCCGAAAAAATAACATTTAAAGTGAACGGCAGAGAAAAAACTGTTGAAATTGAAGGGTGGGAAAGGGGACTTGATGTTTTACGGGAAAATCTTGGTTTGACCGGTTCCAAACGCGGCTGTGACGACGCTACCTGCGGCGCATGTACGGTTGTGGTAAACGGTGAGGCGAAAAAAAGCTGTGTGCTTCTGGCGAAAAAACTTTCCGGCGCCGATATTCTCACGATAGAAGGTATTTCACAGGGGAAAAAACTTCACCCCATACAGAAAGCTCTGATAGAAGCCGGAGCCGTGCAGTGCGGCTACTGCACCCCCGGAATAGTGATGGAACTTTACGCGCTTTTTAACAAAAAATTATCGGCGTCAAAAAAAGAAATCAAAGACGCTCTCGCCAAGCATCTGTGCCGCTGCACCGGTTATGAGGCAATCTTTGAAGGCGCGCTCCTGGCTCAGCAAAATCTTAAAAAGAAAAGTTGAATTTACACAGTCAATCATGGATTTTTTTGTCCGCGAGCGTTCTGGTTTTTTCAGCCAGCGCCGCTATAAGTAAATCACCCGGCAGCAGTAAATCTTCGGGGCTTGTTATAAATGAGGAAAAATTTTCCTACATTAACTGGAATGTTCCGCATTTGAAAAAAACTGATTTTATAAACGGCATTTATGACGGCGACACCATTACGGTCGGAGACACTTCCTCCGACGAACCCGGAGAGGAATCTTCCGGCGAAGATAACGAGGTTATACGCTTTCTCGGAATGAACACGCCGGAAATTGCCCATCCCGAGCAGGGCTTTAACACTGACGAGCCCGGAGCCGCGGCGGCCACGGAATTTACAGCAAACGCGGTGTTTGAGAAAAAAGTTATTCTTGTCATAGACCCTGAGAATAAGGAGGGTGTTTTCGGAAGAACACTCGCTTTGATTTTTTATAAGGATGAGCGCGGCGATATGAGGTGCCTCAACTGGGAACTGCTTAAAAGAGGCCTGGCAAAAGAAAATTTGTGGGCGAACGATATGCTGTGCAATAAAAGCCAATGGCGCAATATGGCCAAGCTTGCCGAGTTGTCAACTCCCGCGGCTTTTATAGGTATGGGAAGGCAATCGCTCAAAGAAAGATTTGTTTATGACGCGCTTGAATTTTATAAACGCGGAGTCAACAAATTTCCGGATGCCGCGGATCTGAGAAAAGACCTTGCCGCGCTTTACGGTAAACTTGCTCAGTTAGAAAAAAACGCGCGTAAAAAGAAAGAATATAAAGACGGCGCAATGTTTCACTGGCAGAAGCTGAAAGGCACAAAGTACGACGGCCTTGCGCGGAGCCGTATACAGCAGATTCTGATTACGCCGTAATGAAAAATTATGGTAAATAAAATATCGTCAATTGAGGTGCTGAGCAATGAGCGCCTCGCCGCTGATGTGTTCTGCCTTATGTTTTACGCGCCGCATATCGCCTTTGCCGCCCGGGCAGGGCAGTTTGTTATGCTGATGGCTTATGATAAATCGGAGAGAATCCCTCTTACAATAGCCGAATCCGATGCCGCCGCGGGCTCAGTTACGGTGGTGTTTAAAGTGATGGGAAGAAGCACTTCCGACCTGAGTTTAATGAAAAAAGGCGAATCGCTTTTTTACGTTGCGGGCCCTCTGGGAAAGGCGACGGAGTTTCCCGCCTCCGGACGCGCGATTGCCGTGGGCGGAGGGATAGGCCTCGCTCTCATATTGCCGGTCATAAAGGAAATGCGGGATAAGGGGCTGTCTGTTACAACAATCGCGGGAGTGCGAGAAAAGAAATTCCTTTTCTGGGAGGATAAGCTCTCATCCGGAAGCGAAAAGTTTTATCTGACCAGTGATGACGGCTCCTGCGGCGGGAAGGGTTTTGTGACGGGGCCTCTCCGGCGGGAACTGGACGCGTCAAATGATATAAAAGCCGTTTACGCTGTGGGGCCTGTTATAATGATGAAGACGGTGGCGGATCTGACGAGAGAATACGGCGTTAAAACTATTGTGAGCCTCAACCCTATTATGGTTGACGGCACGGGAATGTGCGGGTCATGCAGGGTGAAGGTGTCAGGAAAGGTGCGTTTCGCCTGCGTTGACGGTCCTGATTTTGACGCCCACGAGGTGGATTTTGACGAGCTTCTTTCAAGGCTGACACTCTATAACGACAAGGAAAAAGAGGCTTTTGAAGCCGCGCATAAATGCCGATGCCTGTGATAAAAACAAAAACTCCTATGCCTTTTCTTGACGCGAAAGAAAGAATAAACAGTTTCAATGAAGTTGCTTTGGGCTATACAAAAGCCGATGCCCTCAAAGAGGCTTCCCGCTGTCTTATGTGCAAAAACAAACCCTGCGTCGCGGGATGTCCTGTCGGTATAGACATACCCGCTTTCATTAAACTCATAATGGAAGAACGTTTTGAGGAATCTTATGAAAAAATAAAAGA
>VMTI01000089.1 GCA_013791675.1 bacterium
GTTGCTGCCAAGATCGGAATGCGTCGCGAATTCAATCATATACGAAGTAACATAATCACCGTCGCCCGAATCAGGGTCTGTTGCGGCATTCCACGAAAGAACCGGTTTAGCGTTTGTTGAGTATTGCTCATTAGTAGGCGCATCCTTTGTCGGTATATTCGGCGCCGTGTTTGAAATTAACCCGTCAGCGGCGAGTCTCACTTCCGCCCAGAAATCAATATCCGAATCCGATATTTCTTCCTCCCACGAGTTCAAGTCATTAGCGGGGTCGCTGTGATACTGCCCCGTTCCCGAACCCGATGAAATTCTGACAATACTCATTGAATCAAGCGCGTCGGGATTATAACCTGCGCCGCCTGTTGAGTCAACATCACCTATCAGGCCTACAACATTGTCAAAATTGCAGATTGAAAATCTCATTGTTTTTTCCCCTGTAAGGCCGAGGTCAGAACGTTGTACCTTCGCTTCAAAAAAATTATTTCCGTCACTAAAATAAGTCGCTCCTGCTCCCGCGCCGCCGACCGGCGGATCATCCCAGCCCGATGCATTTTTCCTGTAAATGGCAATACGGAAATCCGTCGCGAGGGCCGAAATATATCTGAAATGGAGAATACTTTCCGCATAATGCGCCGCGGCATTAAGACTATACTCATCTCCGAGGGCCATTGCCGCTCCGCCATTTGCATCTGAATTTGAATCATCCCCTATCCAGCCTAATGTTGAATCTGTTGTGCTTTGATTTGTATCTATTGCAACGGCAAAGTTTATCCTATCCTTATCTGAATAGTCCTCAACCGTAAAATAAAAATATAGATATTCCTCGTCGGCAGTAATCCGAATATCCCTAATGTCATATTGACTGTCAGGGATAGTTCCATTATTCCTTTCATCATCGGGCTTGTCCCTCCATATCCATTCGCAATAAGAAACGTCTCCTTTCGTCGTAACAAGCGTCACGGTTGAAGCATTTATCTTTGGCGCGGTCACTGAAGTTGACCAGTCCGTGAGTTCCCCGTCAATGTCTATCCTTGCCGTCCTCTTTGAGGAATTCGCCGACTTCGCCGTGTTGCCTGCACAATCCCTTGCCGCAATGCAATAGAAATATGTCGTGTTCGGCAAAAGATTCGTTGTGTCATTGTAACTCTCCGTCGGATGGTCAACAGTTCCCGCATAACTCACGTTTGCCTCGCCCACAGAAGTAAAACTGAATGTCGCCCTGTATATCAGATAATTGCTTGTTCCTGAAAGCAAATCCTCAACTTTTGTCCATGAAAGGTCTATCCTCGGCCTCATATTGTCCGCTCTTGCTAAACCCGGCGCCGCGGGTGTCGGAGGATCAGTTGTATCAATCCCGAAATGACAGTCAATTCCCACCAGCGAATAAGACGAATATGGGCCTGATAAACCGCCGTTATCCGTCGCCATCACCCGCCAATACCATGTCCCTTCGGGAAGCAGCTCTGTTATATAGTTCGTCGCCCCCGGAGCAAGAGTCGCCGTCGCCGGAGAGGTGGAATTTACTTTGCAGAACGAAAAATCGCTATGCGTCGAAAACTGAATATTGAACTGCAAAGTATCACCCGCATTATTATCCGTGAGCGTAAATGTCGCTCTGAGCGTCTGATATTGTGTCCATTCACCAAAATTCAAACTTGTCCAGCCGTTTACAAACTGAGCGTGAGCTGTCGGAGCGGTTGGAGCAACGTTTGACTCTACTGTCGGAAACTCATTTGGATATTGCAGGTCATTCAGATTTGTGAAATCGTAATAATAGGTGAAAGTTTCTGAAACATCCGCAGCGCTTGCGGGGTTCTCGGTAGGGAATGAAGCAAAAACATTCCTCGCGCTTTCCCACTGCGCATACACCACAAGTTTTATTACATCCGGATTACCTATATCAGAAAGTTCTATGCTGATTTCGGTTTTGTCGTTTCCCGCATTCCCTATGTATGACGCCCAGCCGGTGGGCCATCCCCCCCATGTCCATGCGCCGTTCCAGTAACTATATCCTTTATTACCACTCCGGTCTATTCCTATGGAGTAATTTGCCTTAAATGGAAGAGTATGAGTTCCTGCTCCATTCCAGTCAACAGATGTGGCGGAGCCGCTGTTTGTATCCGTATCAATTACGATAAAAAAATCTCCAGCCCCTGTATTATCGTCCGCTCCTGAAAAAGCGCAGCCGACCCATGAAATATGAAGAGCCGCGCTCGACCATGTAATTAACAAATTATCTCCCGCATCAGTACCCATTTGCTCCGTAGATATCGACCATTCTGCTGTTGCTCCGTCACATAAAGGAATGTGATACGTCGCGGGCACACGAGCCCATACCTGCGTTCCGCTGGCGGTCATTGTGTCAATCGCTGATAAGTTGGACAGCTCGTCATTTGTTTTTATTGCCCAGTAAAGAGTACTTCCCGCTGTAAGTCCGGTAATTGTGTGCACCTCCGCCGTCCCCGGAGCGGAAGGCGTCGCCGTTGAAAAAGCTAAAGTGGAATCTGTCCACCATTTATCCAACTGCGCCTGAGAAGGCGGGGACCCCGGAGCGGCATAAGTCGCATATTTTATCGTGTATGACGAATCCATTACTTTATAGTTGCTATCGGTCGGCGACGTCCATTCAAGAGTGATTTTTCCGTAATCTTCAACACCGTTGCCGGATGAAGCCGTAAAACCCGTCACCGCCGCCGGAGATGACGTATCAATCCTGAAATGACAACCGTTTACAACCGTGTGCGATGAATATGCGGATGAGTCACCGCTATCATCAATAGCGGCAACCTTCCAGTACCATGTACCGTCAGGAAGCGTTGTTTCAACAAGATTTGTTATAAAGTTAGTCGGGCCTTCCGAAAGCCATAAACCCGACGCTACTGCGGGACGGGTAGAATTTATATAACAGAATGAGAAATTCGCATAAGTTGAAAATTGAATCATATAGCGCAAATTCTCCCCTGCATCAGGATCCGTAATCGTAAAGCTCGCCCTGATAACCGTTTGGTTCGTCCAGTCGCCTGTGTTAATTGTCGCCCACGAAGATGTATACTGATTATCCCCCAGCGTCGGCGCATCAGGAGGATTGGTTGTTGGAGCAGGCACGCCAAATTCAACAGTTGAAGTTCCTGTGTGTCCGATAAAATCATCCTGCGTGCAAAACCATATTGTTCCTGTGCTTGCTCCTGATGGAACCTGAACAACAACATGGGTATCTGACCATGACACATAACTGGTAACTTCCACATTGTTATAGAAATAAACATGGCTGTAAGCATTACTGGAAACTCTTACCGCTCCAAAATAGTAACCATAAATGTCAACCTGTGTCCCGGCAGAACCTGATGTCGGAGAGAAATAAGAAATCTGCGGCGGCTCAGGAATTTCATGAGGAGATTTTGAACACTGGGGATATCTTGTATCAATGGCGTGTTGTATAATATCAACACTATTATCGTTTGTGTCATACTGGTTGCCAAAAACTTCACGGCTTCCTCCTGGCAATAAATTTGCTGAAACATCTCCAGCGCGTGATAATCTCTCATGGCTGCGGTCTGGCAAAATATCTACTGTAGCAGTTCCTTCAAACCATGGATGAACCCCCAGCCCAATCAGGTCAACAATGTCAGGGTCATCAACGCCGGTAATAGCGACATTATTTGAAGCGTAAACAATGCATTTATCGTCACTTATCACCCACGTTGCGTCGCTTCCATCAAGCATACTAGCCATATTCAGTGAATCGGCATCTCCAAAGAGAAAGAAACCATAAGCGGGAATAGTACCGGCAATAACGTTTACATCAGCCGTGAGAGCGCTGGTAAAATTCTGTAATGACGAGCCTGTTAAAATTATATTCTGATTTGTCGGATTGTATAACTGAACCCAGTCGCTTGCAGTTTCATCCTGGTAATCTTCTCCAAACTTGGCAATTACAACATGCAACTGTGTGGATTTTATTACAAAATAATAAGTGGAATTGTCTGATAATCCCCCAACCTTATCTCTTGACTTTACCCTCCAGTAATATGTTGTCGGTGTGGGTAAATCTGTTGGAATTGTAAATTCTGTTGTTGATGATGAGACATTTACTCTCCAGGTAACTGTATCTCCAAAAGTTGAATATGTTGCAAGTTCTACCATGTAGCTTGTAACAGCATCTCCTGAATCAGAATCCGACGATGCCTCCCATTTTAATGTCGGAGTTAAATCATTTATTATATTTCCATCTCCAGGTGAGGTAAGTGACGGCGCACTCGGTGCAGTATTTGAAATATCTCCATTCGCGGCAAAACGAATATCAGCCCAGAAATCAATATCATTGTCCGAGATATCCTCATCCCATGAACTCATATTGTTATATGGGTCATTGTAAGTACTTCCACCCTGAGACATTCTTACAATTGACATAGAATCCAGAGCATCAGAGTTTGTGCCATTATAATTAAAAGTTGTGTCAACATCATTAGCCCAGCCAACAACATTATCATAAGATGCAACAGTTATTTTAGTGGTGGCAGCGCCACTGAGTCCCAAATCGGCTCTGTTAATTCTCGCTTCAACAATATGATTTGCCTGACTTATTGTTATTGTATGGTCGCCGGTTGGTGGCGCAAACCAGGTTCCACCATCGTGAAGTTCTATTACAGAATTGCCTGCTGTAGAATTGTGGAATATAATATTTTTTTCTCCATAGTGATAATTTGCATTTTCATAATACTCGTCGCCGAGACCTGTTTCGGAATCATCAGCGAACCAGGTCAGAGCGGTATCAGTATTATCTGCATCAGTATCAAGCGCAATCCCGACATATGTCTCATTCATATCAGTTATTGAGGAAAATTTTATCATAAAATAGATATACGTGGCATCAGCAGTTATTTGAATTTGTGTTATGTCATAATTTGAATCTACTGTTCCATCGTCACGCATATCTCCTGTCTTATCAACCCAGGTCCAGGATGAGCAGAATACTTGATTCACCATAGTTCCTGCCGGCGGGTCGGCTCCTCCCCATCTCCACTCCTGAGGATTTCCGTCAACTATTGCTTTATAATTTGTAGCGTAAGCAGTGGCGCCGACAGATAAGGACGACCAGTTTGGAACCTCATCTCTTGTCCAGATGCGGAAATAATATTCTTTTCCAGGGGTCAAACCTGTTACTGTTCTTGTATTACCTGCGCCCGGAGATTTATCCGGAATATCAATTGAAATATTTGCATTTGCTGTTGACCAGGAAATTACATAGGTTGAATATTGAATTTTGAATTCACCGTTTACAATGTTTCCATCCCAGCCGTTATCGCCGGTTGATGTCCATGTTAAATCTATCTGTCCGGGATAATACGCTTTTGAAGAGGCGGAAAAGGTATTTGTTTTTGCGGGAGGATAAGTATCGCCTGAGGCAACCGTAGATGCCTGTGTGGTATAATCCATAGCATTGTCGTCTATTGCTGACTGATTCCCGGCATTATCCGTTGTTCTTATCGCGAACCAGTAAGTTGTTCCGGAAGTAAAACCAATTAAATCTCTACTGTCTGCTACTCCCTGAGCGCCAACAGTCCATGATTGAGAATAAGTTAAGGTATAAGAATAGTTCCACCAATCAGTGGCATTACTGGCTAATAATTGAGTGCTGTATGAGGCATATTTTACAGTATAGTAAGAACCAGAAGTATTATTCCCGACCGTTCCATCGTCCCCGGGGATTGTCCATTCAAGAGTTATCCAGCCAGCGCCAGGTCCTTGAAGGGCGGTTAGATTTTTTATTGTTGCCGGAGCGGTTGTATCTCCCTGCGCTCTTGCCCATGCCTGTGTATTAAAGTCCCAGCCATTATCATCAATTTCAGATGCATTATCAGTTGAATCATACGATTTAATTGCAAAATAATATGTAACTCCTTGAGATAAACCGGCAACTGTTCTTTCTTCTTCCTCACCGACATCCAATGGCGTATAGAACCATTTTACTCTGCCCGCTGTTCCCGCTTCAGCCCACCAGTTTGGCGTTGTTGAAACTTCAACAGAATATGTCGCATACCTGACCTCATATTTCCCGCCAAGATTCTTTCCAACAGTTCCATCATCACCGGAAGCTGTCCAGTTTAATTTTACCTCTCCCTCACTTGTTCCGGTTAAAGCAGAAAGATTTGTTATTGCTGCGGGCGATATAGAATCCTGGTAGGCGCAGGCTTTAGCCTGCGTTATTGAATCCTCTGCATTTTTATCAATTATTGATTGGTTATCTGCTTCATCGGTTGCTTTTATACCAAAATAATAGGTTGTGCCGGCTGTTAAATAAGCAACTGTCATACTTTCAGATGTCCCTGAAACCGACGGTGCCGGTTCACCGAGAGCATCGGTTGCGCCATTCCACCATGCGGTTGTTCCAATTGTTAGAACACTGAAAGTCGCGTATTTAACGTCATAGGAAGTCGCTGTTCCTGTTGTCCCGTCATCACCGGGCGCTGTCCATTGTAGCTGCACAGCGCCAGCTGCGCCCCCTGTTAAAGCAGAAAGATTCGTTATTGCAGATGGCGGAGTTGTTTCACTTTCATATTCAACCTCAAGATAAATAAAATCAACCGTTCCATCATCGGGGGCTCCTGCGTCGGGATTTTCTATCCCTTCAACCCTTATATCAAGAGCATTTACCTCTTCAAGGGTATCCATATCAGCCATAGCATATTCAAAGGTTCCGGGAGCGCCATCAGGGTCCCATATTGTTTTCTTAACAAATCCTGTCCCGGTATTAGTATAAATATGCCACTCAAAAGCAGCATCAGTAATATCAACCTCAAGGCCAAAGACAACTGATATATTTATAGCGCCTGCAGGAAGAGTATGGTCCCAGCCGGTTACATCAATAATATCAAGGTGAGCAACAGTTTCTGCTACACCGTTAGATGAGTTGATGTTTGAAAGAGTTGCAGATACCGCCGCGGTCGGAATCCAGACATCAAATGGTTTCCTCGCTTTTGCCCAGCCGGAATTTGAAATATCTGATGTATTTGCCGGATTATCATCATCTGTTTTCAAAGCAAAATAATATGTCGCATCGGGAGTTAAACTTCCGACAGTCATACTTTCAGATGTTCCTGCTGCTGATGGCGTCGGTTCTCCGGATGCTTGTATTACAAAGGAATCATCCCATTTTGAATTATCAAATGAAGCGGTGGCATAGCGAACATCATAACTTGATGCGGTTCCCGGCTGAGTGCCGTCATCACCGGGAGCAATCCATGAAAGATTTACCTGTCCTTGATTATCACCAGTTAAAGCAGAAAGTGTTGTTATCGCATATGGTTTAATTGTATCATTCTGCGCCCACGCCCATGACTGATTTCCGTCAGCAGTATTTATGTCTATTGGCGAGATATTGTCTGATTCGTCCTGAGATTTCATCGCAAACCAGTAAGAAGTTCCTCCAGTCAAACTTGTTAACACAACGGTTTCTTCTGTTTCCGGATATTTAGCAGGTGTCGGCTCACCTGTTGCCTGTAAAACCCATGAATCATCCCAGTTCGCCTCGGCGAATGTTTTTGTAGCGTATCTTAAATCATAAGATGTAACTCTTCCGCCCTCGGTCCCATCCTCATGCGGAGATGTCCAGGTTAAAGAGATTGTTCCGTGGTCAGTTCCCGTCAATGCGGAAAGTTGCGTAGTTGCTTCTGGAGCAGTTCCATCTGGCCCTGAGGTTGCGGAGGCTGTATCAGAAATAACCGACCAGTTTCCCGCCTCATCAGATGCCTTCATTGCAAAATAATAAGTTGTATTTCCTGATAGGTTCTGAACAGTCATTGATTGTGTTGTCCCCGCAGAAAGAGGTGAAGGCGGTGATGGCGAAACATTGTTTGACGAAGCCCAGTTTGAGTCAGTAACCGGATTGACATTATACCATATCATATACGCGTAAGCAGTTCCGGAATATGTATCATCCCCCGGCGCTGTCCATTGTAGCTGCACAGCGCCAGCTGTGCCCCCTGTTAATGCAGAAAGCCCGGTAACTTTTCCGGGTGCAGTATAGTCAGTTCCTGTATAACCTGAATTTACAAAATTCGGTGTTAATGAATTATTAGACCAGTTTGTAGAAACATTATTATCATTTGCCGGATTCTTACACTCCAGAGCATTACCATCACCATTTGCGCCCCAGGTATCATAGTAGTGAACTTGGTCAACGGTTAAACCATTTGAATCAATTAGATAAACTGTGCCGTCAGTATTTGGTAAATTCAAAGAAGCATTATTCACCTGAAAACGGATATGGGTTGAATCGTAGGCGTGAATTGTCGGGTATGTTCCGTCATAAATATGATTTGCTCCGGATGTTTTTATTCCAACAATTGCATATCCGTGTGACTGGATAACAGCAGATGAGCCAGCGTGAGTGGTATCAACCTCAATACTGTAACTATCATTGTTGACTTTTAATTTGTAACCGGTGAGGTCATATGAATTGCTTGAAGGATTGTATAACTCAACATACTCATAATAATCATCACTTGCGAATGGATTATACATTATTTCATTTATAATTAATTCAGACCAGGATGCCTCGGTAAAGCCAATATCCTCAAGAGCGGTTTTATAATTCGCTTCCCTTCCACACTCGGCATCGTCTGCAACAAGAAGAACCTTTGTAGCAGATGAATCAAGATAATTTATAATCTGTTTCATCAAAGTTGAGCGATTTTCTCTTGTTCCAAATCCTTCATATGCAAAACCTAATGTCACTGTTTTTAATGCATCTTTTGACCTTTCAACACCAAATTCATTATTAGCATTAGCGTCATAAACAAAACCCGTTGAGGAATAAACATCAAATGGCTCCGCGAGAATTGCCGTGAAATTAGCCGTCACTCCGCCAGCGGGATCTGTAAGAGGAATATCTATCAATCCATCACCAATTGTTCCTGCTTTGCCATCTAAAGCTGTGGGAGGCTGATATCCTGATGCGGATGTAAAAATTCCTAATATTTCTTTACAGAAATTTTGTTCCTCGGCTGTTCCGCCATAGTAATGATAAGGAACCCATTCTCCGGCAAAAAGAAATTTAACTGTAGCAGTTGATTTTTTTACCGCTTTTATTTCATCAGAATCTAATCCGCTGTTAGTATCACCGAACTCCCAGATGACCACATCAAAACTTTTCATCTCATCTGCTGTTGGCCCGTCATCTAAAATTGCTAAAATCTTAACCCAGTAATTACCGGAAAAAGTAGGACTGCTCACATAGATAGAAGCAAGATTTGAAGAATCTAAATCTGTTAAAGTTCCTCCGTCCCCCGCTGTTCTTGAAATAAATGTATAACTTCCCACCGTTGAAGGAGCGGTTGCGTTTTTCACAATAAATGAACCTGTGGTATATGTTCCATCAGCATCAATGTTGCAGTTTGTAAATGTTATTGTATTTCCTGAAACAGAATATGACGCTGCCGCAAGGCCGCCGGTGAAATCAATAACATCTGCTGATGTCTGTGACCAGCCAAAATTTGAATTCATAACAAAACGCCATCCAGTTACAGGATTTATACTATTAGCGGTTAATGTAAATGTTAAATCATAGCCGCCTACTCCTTGTGTTACAGTAGAGGGGCTTGCAGAAACAATTCCGGAACCATCAGAAGGCGCTTCTTTCGCCTCAATATCATCAATAAACCAACCGGGAGCAAAAACGCTTCCATCAGAACTAAAGATAAATCTGAATGCCACTATATTCCCCTTGTATGCATTTAAATCCACAGTTACTTTCTCCCATGGGGTATGGTCATGAGTCCATGCCCATTTAGGCTTGTAGGGATTAGTGGTTCCAGTTATTGCTTTATCATAATCAGGTTCAAGGTAGTCAGGTGTGATATTGGCATCGGGAACTTGTGTCCATGTTTTTCCTAAATCAATTGATACATAAAGAAGTCCCCCATCAAAAGCAGATGTTGTTCCTTCAGGGTCAATATACTGC
The DNA here is from genome assembly GCA_013791675.1 of bacterium. Taxonomy (GTDB): domain Bacteria; phylum CG03; class CG03; order CG03; family CG03; genus CG03. Next base: position 9,959 of record VMTI01000089.1, read on the forward strand.
CAGAAAGACATCTGTGGTTTTGTGGCATTGGTTAAATCTATGTAAGGTGAGGTTAACCTGACATCAGCATTTAGTACATAATTAGCATCCAAATCAGTTCCCCAGCATTTTGAAGCGCTTTTATATTGAGGATTTGCCTGAGCAGTAATAGGTGTTCCAAGTTCCCATTCTGTGGAAACATTGGAATATGTCCCCCATTCACCGTTGGCAGCAGCGCCGCCTGTTTCCATATCATCTGTCCAGGGAAGTGATTTGTAATTTAAGACCTGCACTCTCAATTGTCTTCCGGAATCCAGCAATGTTGGTGTCTCTGTATTTGTATCAGCCGATTTTGATTTCCAGATGTAAGTTCCTGTTTGAGAAGGAGTGGTAAGATTGGTTATTGTAATTTCGCCTGTTGTAAATGCTCCATCAGCATCAATTAAACAGCCGGTTAAAATAATCCTGTAAGGGTCAGCTGTAGTACCTGCTCCCTTTACTTCTTTTGTTGCTGTCTGACAGCCGCCAGAAAGATTTGTAATATCAGCGGGATTTCCAGTCCAGGAGAAATTTGTTGAGACCTCAATCTCCCACTGTTTTACAGGAACATGAGATAAACCAGTGAAGGTTATCGTTAAAGAATTTCCTGAAGTGCCTTTATTCAATCCTTGTGTTGTTGTTGTTACCGCTCCTGAGCCGTCAGCAGTAGCGACTTTCAGAAGCGCTCTCTCGGCGTTTAATCTTCCCCAGCCATAATACTTATCCCAGCCGGCTGTATCTTCTCCAGACCAGCCAATCATATCATCCGCCGAATCTTTAAGAATTGCCCTCAGCGCTGAATTTGTTAATGTTGGGTCTTCAGAAAGACAGAGAGCGGCAACACCGGCAACAAGAGGAGCGGAATATGATGTCCCGCTTGCGCTGCGGTATCCACCGGTGCCGGTGAGCCCGCTTGAACTCATAACATTATAACCTGGCGCAACTATTTCAAGGTATTGGCCATAGCCGGATTCCCATTCTGTAGAGAATACTCCGGGGTGCCATCTTGTTGTATCAATTCTGTAATCCCAAAGGTCTGTTCCGCCAACAGACATAACAGAACTATAATTAGCCGGGTATTGAGCTTCCTCACCTTTACCATAATCAGTATTTCCTGAAGCGGCTATAAGAAGACAACCCTGATCCCAGGCGTATTTATATGCATCAGCGCCTGTTTTTGAAGGAGAAGTGCCTCCATAACTCATTGTTATAATATCAGCGCCATTATCAGCAGCGTAAATTGCCGCCTCTGCCGTAGCTGAGGTAGGAAATCCCCCGGTGTCATCATTGTATGCATTCATGACCATTAATTTAACCCCATTAGCCGAATCCCAGCCACCGGCAATACCCGCAATTCCCAACGAATTATTTGTAATAGCCGCGAATAATCCCGCGGTCCCTGTTCCATGATCGGACTTCTTCACGCCATCTCCGTGAGCGGGGGATGTGCTGCCGCTGTAAAAGTTATATCCATATTTTGAGTCATCAATATAACCGTTACCGTCGTCATCAATTCCATTATTTGCTATTTCATCTGAATTCACCCAGAAGACATCCTGTAAATCCGCGTGGTTAAGATTAAAGCCCGTATCTATTGAGGCGACAGTAGCTGGATTATCTGTACCTTTTTGGATATCCCATGCTTCTAATGCATAAATATATCCTGTTGTTGAATGATTTATATGCCATTGGTTTGTTGAATTCGTACTTAGCTGTGACCTGGGGTCATTCGGCATAACAGAAGCCCACCTGAGATAATCCGGCTCGGCATAAATAACATCCGGTTCTTCCTCATATAATTTCACTAATTCGGGGACGGTTCGGGTTTTCGGAATTTTCAGATGGTCAACAAGAATTCTTTTTATTCTTGATTTTTTAAGCGATGGCATTTTTATTTTCTGCCCGGTCTTTAATTTCAATGGGTCTATTTTATTTTTATCCCTTATAACTTTCCAGAAATCCGCATCTCCAAGATGTTCTCCCGCTAATTTTCCAAGCGTATCGCCCTTTTTTATCATATGAATAATCTCTTTTGCAGGAATAACTCCGAATTTTTTATTTATCCTTCCCCTGACATCATCCGTTGTCCCCTCTTTAAATTTTACAAGAATTTCACCGGGAACAAACTCCTGCGTTGATTTCTTTACTCCATATCTCGCCAACCCTTCGGAAGGCATAAGCGCGATAAAAATAAAACTGATGAACATTCCCGCCGCCAAATGCTTCACCGCCCTGAAAAGATGAACAAAAACCAGGCCTAAATATAGAAATGCGGCTCTGAAGTCGGCGGACGCCGCCTCAAACTGCCTCGTTCTGGTTTCGGTTAATTTATTCATTTTTTCCCTTGACCCGTGAAATATACGGGTCTTGTACTGAAGTTTTGCCATAAGGAAATTTAAAGTTCAAAGATAGACGGTA
>VMTI01000120.1 GCA_013791675.1 bacterium
CCGATCCAATTCCCTCTTGCTCATTTTGATAAACTCCTTTTCCATGACTGCCCCCTTTTGCTTTTTATTATTGCAAAAGGGGAAGTTTTCATTTTGCTCAAATAGGAAATTATCATTTTGCGCCCACACCGTGTTGACAACTTCCCGCAATGGTAGTAAAATAAAGTTTAGCAGAATCAGGAGAAATTTAGTGAGGTGAATCAGTGGCTATGGTGAATCAGTGGCTATAAGGAAACTATTACTTATATACCCTTCGTGGAGTCAGAATTTTGGTGAGTACAAAGGGGCAGCAAAAAGCAGATCAATTTTCCCTCCGTTGAATCTCGCCTACATTGCTTCCATTGCTGAGCAGTGTGGATGGGAAGCGAAGATAATAGATAATGAACTGGAAGAATTGTCTGATGAGCAACTCCTGAAGAAAGTTGAAGGATTCAAACCTGATCTCATCGGTTTAACCGCCACGACTCCATTTTTTCATTGTGCAAAGCAAATTGCAACAAGCATAAAGAAGTCTTTTGATATTCCTATTATTCTTGGCGGAGTTCATGCAACATATTTTCGCCAGAAGGTTTTCCATAATGTGTTTGATTACTTCTTTATTGGCGAATGTGAAAATACGTTGCCAGCTTTTCTGAATAGTTTTGCCAATGGGCACCGGGGGTTGGGCATTATGGGGATAATGGGACGAGATAATGGCAGGGTGAGTTTTACTGGAGAAACCCCAATGCTCAAAGATTTGGTCGGCCTCTCTTGGCCTGCTCGACATCTTTTAAAAAATGATAAGTATTTTACTGATACTCTCAGGGGACGTAAAAATTTCACAGTTATGTTCACGACCAGAGGTTGTCCTTTTAAATGTGTCTATTGTGCAGGCGATTATCTAGGGTATAAAGTGCGCAGGCGGCCGGTTGTAGATGTGGTCGGTGAACTTTGTTCTGTTGTTAACGATTTAGGGATAGAGCATGTCTATTTTTATGATGATAATTTCACTATTAATAGAAACTATGTTTTTGATCTTTGTGATAGGATAAAGTTATTGGATTTAAAATTTACTTTTGAAGTCATAACACGGGGCGATATGTGGGATGAAGAAATAGTCAAGCGGTTGAAAGAATGTGGATTGATAAGGGTTTCGTTCGGGCTTGAGACAGCAGATCCAAGAGTGCGTGAAATTATAGGCAAAGGCAGCACCCCTCTTGAAGCATACATTGAAGCTAATCGAGTCAGTAACAAATACGGCATTGAAACTGTTAATACGGTTCAGCTTGGCTTACCTGGGGATACCAGGGAAAGTATTCAGGCAACTGTTGATTTCCTTACATCAAGGAAGGCTCGTAGTCTTCATTTTGCTACTTTTGCAATCTCAGTTCCTTTACCGGGAACCGAAATGTACCGCATGGCAAAAGAGGGTAGACATGGTCTTAAATTACTTACTGAAGACTATTCTAAATATCAGCGATATGGTGCATCAGTGATGGAGGTAAACGGATTGAAACCGGACGATCTCTTGAAACTTCAACATCAAGGATTGATAAAAATTTATTCCTGTTGGTGGAGGATAATCCCAGTGCTGCGGAGATTCGGCTTGAAGCTGATATTGTCTCTGATAATTAATGAGATTAAAAAGTGGATAAAAGAATGAATATTCCCGCGAGGCATCTTGTTCTACCGATTATATTAGGAATATTAACAATGTCTGTATGACTGCTGTGGGGTCTTATAAAATCGGGGACTGTGAACATGGGGTAATTCATCTAATAGTCCCATATGTTTAAGAATACATTCTATAACCGTCCTTTTCTTTATAAATGCAATTATCCTCGTTCTGCCCCCAAAATTATGGTACCACCCAGATAGCTACGCTCAGATACGCTATCAGCCGACTCGATATTATCCAAGACTTTGCCCTGGAGTTCTATTCCTTCATCGCTGATAACTACGCGCCTTTTTTCGGGTTACCAATAGAGTGTACAGATAGAGACGCTCTTTGTTCTTGACGGCATGCTCTACAACGAAAGTGACCTCCCGCTGGAAGAACATTACGTCGACACTCATGAAAGAGAAAAAGGAGAAAGGGGACGCCTATAGCCAAGTGCTGTCAAACCCCTAATTTAATGTATCCTCCTAAATTATTCCCTAAACAACATTTTTAAATTCAAAACCCACAAAACCCGCAACCTCATGTTGCAAAGGGGCTTTAAAAATGATACTCTAAACATCCAGAAGATAAAATTAAGGACTAAGTTTATGAAAGTAACATTAATTGTTTTGACTCTCAATGAGGTAAATGGTCTACGCGAGATTATGCCTCATATTAAAAGGGAATGGGTGGATCAGATAATAATACTTGATGGGGGTTCTACAGACGGGACAATAGAGTATGCCAGGGAAAACGGTTATTTTGTTTACATTCAGAAAAAACAGGGACTTCGTAACGGCTATATGGAGATTTATGATTTGATTGAAGGGGGCTTTTTAATAACTTTCAGTCCGGACGGTAATTCAATTCCGGAGCTCATTCCTCCGCTGGTAGCAAAGATGCGAGAAGGATATGATATGGTTATTGTTTCCAGGTATAAAGACGGGGCAAAAAGCATAGACGATGACATAATAACCGCCTTTGGCAACTGGATGTTCACCGCTCTGGTCAATTTTTTATACAAAGTGAAATATACAGACGTGATGGTTATGTTCAGGGCATATAAAAAAGATTTAATAAAAAAACTGGATTTGGATAAAGAAGAGACCTATGCTCCTGAAAAATTCTTTTTTACGAAAATAAGCTGGGAGCCCATACTTTCTGTCAGGTGCGCTAAAATGAAACTTAAAGTTACGGAAATTCCCGGAGATGAACCCCCTCGTTTCGGAGGCGAGAGGAAACTGCAGATATTCCGATGGGGAAGCGCTTATTTAACACAAATTATAAGAGAACTGTTTTACTGGAAGAAATGACAGAATATGCCGATGTAGTTCTCATCTTCCCGCGGACGGGAATGGATTTTTCCCCTACCATTGCTCCTCCCCACGCCCTTTTATCAATTGCTGCGCCGCTTGTAGATGCGGGCTATAAGGTAAAAATAATAGATCAGCGCGTTGACCCTTTCTGGGATATAACGCTCAAAAAGCATTTAACCCCTTCTCTTATCTGTGCAGGAATTTCGACGATGATAGGTACACAGATTTCTTTTGCGATTAAAGCCGCCCAATTATTAAGAAACTATAAAGACGGAAAAATTCCGATTGTTTGGGGTGGGCCTCATCCGTCGTCGCTTCCAGAACAGACCGCCGAAAGCTGTTTTGTAGACATCGTTTGCGTCGGGGAAGGAGAGGATACCTTCCTTGATATAGTGAATCATCTTAAATCCGGAACTTCCATCGACGCAGTCTCAGGGATATGTTACAGAAAGAACGGAAGAATTATTTTAACGCCCCCACGCCCCTTTATTGATATGGAGCAGATGCTACCCGTTCCCTGGCAACTTGTCAATGTAAAAGATTATATCCATCCCGACCTTTACTTGAGGGGGAGCAGCAGAAACCTTGATATAGGGCAGACCAGCCGCGGATGTCCGTATAATTGCGGTTTTTGTTCAAGCGCTGCCCTGAGAAAAAGAAAATGGCGGCCTATGTCGGCGCAGAAAAGCATTGAAATGATTGTCAGTGCCGTAAGACGGTTCAAACTAACGGGCTTCTGGCTGCGTGATGATGAGTTTTATATAGATAGAGGCCGGGCAAATGAAATTTGTGAGGGTATTATAAGAGAAAAACTGAATGTCCACTGGTATACTTCAGGTACAAGAGTAGATGTTTTTAACAAAGCTTCAGACGAAGAATTGTTCCTTTTAAAAAGGAGCGGGGCTAATGTTTTAAAATTTGGCGCTGAGTCGGGGTCTGACAGAATCTTGAAACTTATGAATAAGGGAATCTGTGTTGAGGATACAATTCGCGCGAATATTAAGGCCGGAAAAATCGGTCTTATTCCCGCTTTTGCTCTGATGATGGGATTCCCAACGGAAACATTTGAGGAAATAAATATGACTGTTGATTTGGCAGCACGACTTAAAAAGGACAATCCTCAAGCCCAGTTTGAAACGATAGCTCCTTACACTGCTCTTCCAGCAACGCCTTTATTTAATCTCGCCATTCAGCATGGGCTTAAACCTCCCGGAAGACTTGAGGGGTGGACAAATTGGGTTGTCCACGAAAAGGATTACGTAGGCAGGAAACTACCCTGGTACGGATACGAAGAACGAATGAAAATCGCCAATTTAACCTATATCAGCATTTTGGCAAATGTAATACCCAACCTCATGGAAGGTTTTAGAAATAGCGTTATCCGCCGTTTGATGAAAACCCTTTATAAGCCGTTTGCCGTTTATTTCCGCTGGCGCTTTAGAAAAAAACTCTATGGCTTTGTTCCCGAACTTACAATAATAAGATATTTACGGAAAGTTTTTTTTATGGAAGGAAGGCATGTTGTTAAATAGAAAATTTCAATTATGGAAAAGATAGATTTTCTTATCGTCAATCCACCAAATCCCAAGGAAACTTACGGTGTTTTGAGAGATGAACTTTCAGGAATTGAGCCGCCCCTTTGGTGCGCGCTGCATGCCGCTTACATCAGGAATAAGGGCTTTACCGTAGCTATAATTGACGCGGAAGCGGAAAATTTATCGTTATCTGCCACTGCGGAAAAAATAATTGAGATCAATCCTTTGCTTGTAGATATGGTTATTATGGGCACGAATCCTTCGGCTTCCTCAACGCCCAAAATGAGCGCTGCATCCATTTTGCTTGATGCTTTGAAAGAAAAAGCTCCTTTGATAAAGACGGTTTTAACAGGTCTGCATCCTTCCGCTCTGCCTGTCCGAACGATGCGGGATGAAAAAACGGATTTTCTTGTATGCCAGGAAGGATTTAACAGTCTTTTAAAGCTTTTGAGGGCATTAAAAAATGGCGGGGAAGATTATGAAAAAATTGAAGGTTTGTGTTATAAAAAAGGAGGTGAGATTTTTTCGAATCATCCCGTGCCTTTCACCGAAGAGCTTGATGAGATTCCTTTTGCGGCGTGGGATTTACTGCCTATGGAAAAATACCGCGCCCATAACTGGCACTGCTTTGATTCCCTTGACAGACGAAGTCCATACGCTGTTATTTACACAACATTGGGATGTCCTTTTAAATGTTCTTATTGTCCCATCCATGCTTTTTACGGAAAAGCGGGGCTTTCCCAACGCAGTCCTGAAAATGTTGTTGGTGAAATAGATTTGCTCGTTAAAAAGTATGGGGTAAGGAACATAAAGATAATGGATGAGTTGTTTGTGATAAATGAAAAGCGCCTTGAACGCATATGTGATTTGCTTATAGCGAGGGGATATGATTTAAATATATGGGCTTATGCACGGGTTGACACGGTTAAGGAAAGGTTTTTGGAAAAAATGAAGAAGGCAGGAATTAATTGGATTGCTTACGGGATAGAGTCGGCAGATGAAAATGTACGAAACGGCGTTTCAAAAAAAATAAGCCAGAACAAAATTGACAAAGCGGTCAAAATGACTCATGCGGCGGGAATCAATATAATAGGCAATTTTATGTTTGGTCTGCCGGATGATAACATTGAAAGTATGAGCGCCACTCTTAGTATGGCGAAAAATTTTAATTTTGAATATGTTAATTTTTATGTTTGCATGGCTTATCCTGGCTCGCGTCTTTATGATGAATCTGTCAGAAGCGGCGTAGAATTTCCGAAAGAATGGCAAGGGTGGGGGCAGTATTCGTATGAGTGCCTGCCGCTTCCGACAAAATATTTGAAGAGCGCCGAGGTTTTAAAATTCAGAGACGAAGCGTTTAGAGCATATTTCTCAAATCCAGAATATCTTGATATGGTTCAGAAGAAATTTGGATCTAGCGCGGCAGAACATATTAAAGTTATGTTAAAGAAAAATATCCAAAGAAGATATGTTTGAAAATTACAGAGATATTCCAAGTGCCGTTCTGGTAGATTTGTATAAGACAATGCTGAAAATAAGAAAAGTCCAGAGAGCAATAGAATCCGAATATCCTTTAGATGAAATGCGCACGCCCGTCCATCTTTGTATAGGTCAGGAAGCCGTGGCGGCGGGTGTTTGCGCTGATTTAAAAAGAAAAGATTTTGTTTACAGCAACCACAGGGGCCATGGTCATTATATTGCCAAAGGAGGCTGTCTTAAATCAATGATAGCCGAACTTTACGGTCGGGAGACCGGCTGTTCCCGGGGCCGCGGCGGGTCAATGCATCTAATCGATACCTCTGTGGGGTTAATGGGTTCATCTTCTATAGTGGGGGGGGGCATTTCTATTGCAACAGGAACGGCTCTTGCGGTTAAAATGAGAAAACAAAAGAAAGTTTCGGTTGTATTTTTAGGCGACGGCGCAGTTGATGAGGGCGTTCTTTATGAAAGTGTTAATTTCGCCCTGCTGAAAGAATTGCCTGTGATATATGTTTGTGAAAATAATCTTTTTGCTATTTGTTCTTCTTGCCGATCCCGCCAGAAGTTTGATAATATTTACAAGCGATTTTCAGGCTGTGGCTTAATGGGGCATAGGGTCAACGGCAATGATATTGTTGAAACGTACACAGTTGCAAAAAAAGCTATAGAAACTGCGCGTATTTTATCAAAGCCCGCCTTTCTTGAGCTTAAAACTTATAGATGGTGCGGTCATTCCGGAGGCGGAGCTGACACGGATTTAGGTTACAGAACCGATGCAGAATTAAAAAAACAGCAGGCGATTTGCCCGGTGAAAAGTTTCGAAAAGTTTCTGGTTGAAAAGAGCATTCTTAAAGAAAAAATTAAGATAAAAATTGAAAGAGAGATTGATAGAGAAATAAAAAATGCTTTTGACTTTGCTAAGAAAAGCCCCCTTCCGGAGAAAAAGGATTTAATGAAATATCTTTACAAGAGCCAGTCATGAAAATAAGTTTTGATTGGGATAAAAAAAGTATAGAGAAAGACGAGGCAGGATTTTCCCATAGGTCAGGTAAGGGAAATAGAAAAATTACATATGCCCGCGCTCTTTTTGAAGCATTTGACGGGCTTCTTGCCGCAGATAAAAGAATTTTCGTAATGGGCCAAGGTGTTGACGATCCTTTCGGGATGTTCGGCACAACGAAAGATCTTCATAAAAAATATGGCAAAAGCAGGGTCTTTGACACGCCTATTTCGGAAGAAGGAATGACAGGCATTGCCATCGGCGCCGCCTTAGGCGGGATGAGGCCGATATATATGCATAACAGGCCGGATTTTCTTCTCCTTGCTCTCAATCAAATTATTAACCACGCTTCTAAAATGAGTTATATGTTTGGCGGGAAAACAAACGTTCCGCTTGTCATTTGGGCATGCATAGGTAGGGGCTGGGGTTCGGGTGCTCAACATTCCCAGAATCTTCAGGGCTTGTTTATGCATATACCCGGACTAAAAATTGTGATGCCTTCAACCCCCTACGACGCGAAAGGTCTTTTAGTAAGCAGTGTTCTTGATGAGAATCCTGTTTTAATTTTAGAGCATCGCTGGCTTTTAAGGCATGAGGACTTTGTCCCCGAAGGTCTTTATGCTGTGCCTTTCGGGTGTGGCGTGGTGAGGAAAAAGGGAAAAGATGTTACAATAGTGGGGGTTTCCTATATGATAATTGAAGCGCTCCGCGCCGCGGAAGAACTGAAGAAAGAAAAAATTGATGTTGAAGTTATTGACCTGCGTACGCTTGCGCCGCTTGATGAAAAAATTATTTTCAATTCTGTTAAAAAAACGGGACGACTGGTTGTTGTTGATAGCGATTGGAAAAGAGCGGGAGTTACTTCAGAAATATCCGCTTTGGTTATGGCTAAATGCTTTCGCTATTTAA
>VMTI01000146.1 GCA_013791675.1 bacterium
CAAATCTGAGCGCGTAATTTAAAGCAAGCGCGCCGAAGCCGATTCCAAGGCCGGCGGCAAAATTCCCGTCGTCGCTGCCCAAACGGGCGGCAAGATTTTCAGACAACTTATATTCCGCGCCAATATTAACCTGATTAGCGTCCTCGTCGGATATTTTGCTGATATCAGCGGCAAGGGTCATATTTCCGTCAAACATAGCATACGCCGTTCCCAATTTTACGACAGTGGGTACCTTTTCCGATGTATTATTCACCGTATCCCATTTACGGGAACTGGCAACATCCTGGAGGACAAGACCCGCGCTCAATTTCTTTAACGGCTGAAACTTAAAACCAAAATCAACGCCAAACCCCGACGCTGAATTGGCATCAAGCGACGCTGATAAATATTTGAGATTTACTCCCGCGCTGGCATTGCCGTATTTTTTAGCATAGCTGGCCGCAATTGACATATCGCTGGAATCAAATGACTCCCCTGTAGGGCCCGAAATATCAGCCCCCGGAATATCGCTGACACCCGCCATAACGGCAGAAATGGCCAATGCGCCGCCGGTGATAGGTTTACCAAATGAAAACCAGTTCAGGCTTCTGTCGTTTGAAAGCATGGCCGTCATCAAACTGACTTTCATACTCTCAATTGAAACAAGACCCGCCGGATTATAATAAGCCGCCGCGAGATCGTCGCTGACACCGGCGAAAGCCGAACCCATTCCCATGGCCCTGGCTGACACGCCCATTCTTAAAAACGGCATGGCGTCCACAGAATCCGCGTGGACATAAGCGCCGCAAAAAAAGGCAATTCCCAAAACCGTAATTATTTTTTTCATTATTCCTCCCACTATACTCACATTATTCATATTTCCGCTCGACATTTTCATAAGGGCGCTCATCGCAGTAACGCAGCCTTAATCACCTTGCTGTCAGTCCCCTGCGAAGTATCGGCTTCTATTCTTATGAGATAAACACCGTTGGCGAGAAGCTTGTTTCCGTTAGTGCGGCCATTCCAGAAGACATCATTCCCGTTGCTCAAAGAATTCGTCTTTGATGTGTATACAAGTTTTCCGCCGAAGTCATAAACTTTGAGCGTAATGTTAGCGTCCGCTGTCATATTAACTTTAATCTGAGCGTCATATCCCGAAGTCGGGTTATACGGGTTCGGCGCAATATAAGCGCTCGTTATCCCCACCGCTCCTCCGACAGTGAAACTGATTGATGTCGTAGCAGAAACACCCTGCTCGTTTGTCGCCGTTATGGCAAGCGTATGCGCACCGTCGGAAAGCTGAAGACCGGGCCTCACTTTATACTTAGCCGAAACCGCGCTTGCGTTATTAAGAGCCGCTTCGGAGTTGCCCCCGACACCGACCAAATCTTCGTCTATCAGACCGTTACCGTCATTGTCAATCCCGTCGCGGTAAGCGACAGCCGCAAAAGCCGCCGTCTGGTCAACACCGTCAAGCACAACTTTCGCCTGCCTTATGGCTGAGAAACCGTCCACAATATTAGCTTCAATTATCGGCGCCTGCCCGGACATACCGCCGCTCGCCGGGGACACAAATGTCACAGCGGGAGCAGTGTTTATCACGGCTAAGCAATATCTTGAAAAATGGTTCGTGGTAAAGACGAGGTCGTTATTAACAGTGTCGCGCGCCACATTTGTTATTCCTGCCGCGGACCATATCCCCTTGCTTTCGTCCCAGTAAGCGACGCCTAACTTCGTCTCGTCTAGGCCGGAGACTTCCGCGTCAGTGTAAGTCATTGTAATGGTGCATGTATTTGTCACGTCAAACGCTTCAGGTTCCGAAAGCAAAAATTCCCACGGCTCACCGACAGGGGTAATCAAAGAAGCCTGAGCCGCCGGGACTGTCGGCATTGACGCAGGCATAACAGCAAGAGCGCTCGCGTTTTCCAAAGCCGTCCCGAATGGCCCAGCAGCTAAAGTAACTCTGCCCACTGTAATAGCACCAGGATTCGTCCCTGCGGCAACAACCGCGAATGGCTGAGAAGCCGAAAGTATGTTGCCTGATATGTCCGTAGCATTTATTACAATCATGCCGTTTCCGCCGCCGAATAATTCCGACAGGTCCATTGACGCCGTCCAGACGCCGCTTGAACTTGAAACATTCAGATAACGGTCAATATCCGTGCCAACGCCATCCATAAGAAGGCGGGCATTAACCTCTGTCAGCGTTTGACTTGATGCAATTATGAGAGAGCCTGTCATTGTTTGTTCAACTCCGGCGTATGACTGTGAAAACGCCGCCCCCGAAACAGCCAGCGAAATTCTATTTTCCGGGTTAAGCGCAACCAAACGGTTATTCGCGGCGTCTCTCTTTATCACCACCGTTGCAACCGGCGTAACGCCCACACTCGCCTCACCCGGTCCGGCGGGATATTGTGAAATCGCCCTGACATCATAAGCACCGGCGTCAATTGTTCCGGGCAAAGTTATTGACCATGTATTACCCGCGTTGCCAAAAGTGCTGTCTGCACCGCCGTCCACGCCGAGCCACTCCCAGTCTGACGCGCCCTGAAGGCGGTATTCAAACTGAACTTGTGAGACAAGTTCATCGTATTCCACGGCAGTAAGAAAGCCCCCTATCGTGCATGAAATTATGACGCAGGTTTCACTGACGGTTTGCTTGAGTCAACCGCGATTGTCACCGTCGCGGGAGACGGGTCTGCATTACCGTCATCGTCAATGCAGAGAATCCTCAATTCATAATTGCCGTCGCTGAGCGTAATCCCGTCCGGCGGAAAAACAGCAAGGTCATTGTTATTCGGAGACGTATCCTGCGCCCATGTTTCCCATGCGCCAGCTACAGGCCGGTACTGATAATAAAGAACTCCGTCGTCGTCAACCGGCAGGTCGCAGACAACACGGATAAATTTATCCGACGTCGTTACAATGTCTCCTGAACGCGCCTGAAGGCCGTCAACAGACCTTAAACTCGCGGGATTCGGCGTAACGTCCTTGAAATTGATTTTTTTCGCCACGGCATCAGTCCGGCCTGATTTATCCATGAGCGTCGCGGTGAGCGTCTCCTGCTGGTTATCTTCGCTTACAGAAATGTTAACCATCATTGTCCCGCTGAATTTATACGGGTCAGCCAATGTGCCCGAACCCGTGTGTGAATACAGTTCATTGCTCGGGCTCCATGAATAATTGTCCGACGGTATGCCTACGTCTATCGTGATTGTCAGTTTCTCTATATCGGAATCCAACGTTGTCACCGACCAGTTATAAACCGTACCCATATTGAGGTCAATTTCTGCGGATGAAGACGCGTTCACGGTATAATCAAGTATTTCCGGATTCGTGGCGTCAAGAATAATATTTCTCACGGCAGACTCTGTTAAATTCCCGGCTTCGTCAACAACCACAGCCTTGATAAGGCAGCTTGTATCGTTAACCCAAGGCATTGCGCCCCAGGTATCGAACCAATCTTCATCAGTTGTGTCTTCAAGGCCTATCCTTGTCCATATATACCCACCGTCAAGTGAATACATAAAGTAAACATAGGCATTCTCTGTATCCGATGTGGGAGTAGATGTGTCCACAACCTGAGCATAAAGAGATACTCCAGCGGCCGTATTAATCCTTTCGTTCTCAGCCGGTGAAAGTATGCTTACAGACGTCGGCGCCGAATTGTCCACAACTAAAGCAAAGGCGGCCGGGGCAGAATCAGATATACCCCGTGAATCCGTAGCAACAGCTCTCACCTCATAATAACCGTCGGAAAGACCTGTAACATTCCACACGGCTGTAAAAGGCGCGATAATAATCCTTGAATCAGCGCCGCCGTCATCCTGCTGGTCCATATCCTCAAATGATTCGCTGGAACCATCCGCGAAACTAATGTCAAACTGATAATCGTATGTCGCAGGAACCAGCGGAACGGTCACTGTCCAGCTTGAGCCGTAAAATTTCATTGACCTGTCGTAAGCATTGTCGGTTGTACAATTGAATTCCACAGCTTTTATCTGAGTTGTGTCAATAACAACATCATTGCCGACGGTATCCTGTTCCTGGATATACTCAACCAAATCAGCGTAATCAAATGTAAAAGTCACATTCGTGGGCGTATTTGCCGTGGGGTCGCTGTCCGTGGCAATATCCGTCCATGCGCCGCCCGCAGCCTTATACTGAAATTTCACACTGGCAAAATCAACATTAACCGTGGTCGAAAGGTCCGCGCAGAGAACCGCCTGCTTGCGAATACGCTGGCCCGCAACAACAACCGTATTATTCTTAGCCGTATCTATAACTGCCACAGGCGCAAGAGCGGCAGCAAGTTTTACCTGCACCCAGCCCGCGGATAAGACGGAAGTCGGTGTGGTCGTGTTATGCAATACATCCCACGCTTTCACCCTTATATCATAAATGGTTTTCGAAAGGCCCGTCGTATCCCAGTTGGCTTCCCAAACCGTATTCGTTACTGTTTCCGCCGTTGTAAGAGATATCCATGTTGCGGAAGTAGATGCCTTATATTGGAAGAGCGCGCCAATCGCCTCGTCTTGAATTGTTGCCTGAAGTTTGTTGTTGGTCCACGAGTAAATCGTTGGAATTTCATCAACCCTCGGACTTGACGCATAGTTAAAATTTGTCACAGGGGCGCCGGCAAGATTCATGTCCACCAAGGTCTTTATATAAGAATTGGCCTGAGCGGGATTAAATGAGTTCCCCGCTGTACCAATATCGTTACCTATAACAACTCGCGGGCCTGAAGTATCCGTTATTGTAAGCGGCATAGCTTTGGATTTGTCAAAGTTAGCTCCGGCGGGACAATAAGCTATATTGCCAGCTTTGTCCATGACCGAGAAATAGTAGTAATAACTGCCTGCAGGGGCATCTGCGCCAATTGAATCCTGAAGGTTATACCTGCCGGCAACCGCAATATCGGCTGTCAGGTTTCCGTTATCCGCAGGAGCTCCGTTTGCATCAATATAATAAACTTTGACTGCATCGCCGTCTCCGGATATGCCATTCGTATCAGTGGCGTCAATTGCCAGAATAAAAGAAGAACCTGTGCCAACCGCGGCAGGAGCCGTTACGGTTGATACCGTCGGCAGAGTAGTGTCATAAACAAAAGACCTTGCTATCGTCGCTTTATTGCCAGCGCCGTCCTTGGCGGCTACCGTCACCGTATAAGTACCGTCATCTGAACCGTCCGTCGCAAGAGGTACAGGTATCTGGCAGTCGTATGTATCATAAGTCGCGTAGACGCCCAGCGCAGTATCATTGGCTATATTTGCCTTTGCATAAGGTAACCCGTTCGCGCCGAAAATCCATGTCCCCGCGACTCCGGAAATCGTAACCGTTGAAGCGTTTCTGTCAACATCCGAATTGTACGCGCCGCTGTAATTCTGATATGGGTCGTCTATTGATATCCTTATCTCGTTAGCCTTGACGGTGATTGCTGTTTCAGCAAGAGTAGCGGCATTTATTACCTGACCGTTTACCGGCCAAAGCATATTAGCGCCGCTATTATCAGCGGCATCAAGCCAATCAGTCGGCGCATTTTTCTCGTACTCATCACTCTCTCCGTCGTTATCAGTATCCGTAATTGTGGGCGAAGTCTTATCAACATTGAATGCGCAAGTGGCCGGGGTCATTGCGTTCCCGAGGGCGTCCTGCGCCTCAATTTTAACCGTATAAGCGCCGTCCGCTAAAGCGGTTGCGGGTGTATATGTCACCGTGTAAGAACCTGTCACTGCCGAATAAACGCTTGTATGCACCACAGGCGTGTAAGCGCTCGCGCCCTGCTGGATTTTCATATTTATTTTTGAACTGTCAACACCTGAAAGGCCGTAGTCGCCCACGGTCGCCGAGATCGCCGGATTGCCATGCCTTAAAGTTGAGCCCGCCGTTGGTGACGAGAATACCGCTGTCGCGGGAACCTGGGCGTCATAAATAAAATTCCTGGCCGCAGGATAATTTGCCGCCGCCGCAGACGCGGGATGTCCCGCCAAATCACTGGCGTATATTGTCCAGTAATAAACTGTACCATCTGCAAGAGCTCCGAGAGTTGAACCGCCATCCCAATTGCTTGTTAAATTAAGGGAAGTTGTGGATTTTCCTATTGTATAATCGTTTTTACTGTATGCGAAATTCGAAGTAGTTGCGACAACCATCACATAATTACTCAAATGCGCTTCGTTAGACGCTGTCCACGAAAAAACG
>VMTI01000077.1 GCA_013791675.1 bacterium
ACGAACATTGGGACTTGCAAAGTGTTTCCATGTTTAGGCCTCCTTTTGGGTTTTGTATTTTTCGTTTCACGACGGTATTGTACCATAAAAGGAGGCCTTTTTCAACTTTTTATCGTTAAGAGTATGAATAATTGGGGTTAATAGTTTTTTGCCTTTTTCGGTAATAACATATTCCTGATTTGGACTTGTCGGGTTATCAGGATCGGTCATCGTAATTATTTTTTCTTTAACCAGCGGCTTAATGAAACTATTTTTAAAACGAGTTCTGTTTGTTTCCCCAATATTGTGCATAATTGTTTTTAAATCCGTCGGGGTTTGAGTAATTAATATGATTTCAGCTACCGCATCACTTGGGACAAGCTTGGGACAAGCTTGGGACAAACTTGATACAAGTCTGTTCTTTAATTTGTCCCAACTTATGTCTAACTTGGTGCAGACTTGGTGCTTGCGGGGTAATTTGGGGATAATTAGTCCCGACTTAGTCCCGACTTGGGACATTTGATGAATAGGCAATACCGTTAAAAAGTAATTGCTATCAGCATCTGTTTCAAAAACTGGCGTCGGGGAACCGTTTAATTTCATTGCTTTCCGGATTTTAGGTATTCCCGTTGACCTGCCTTCGGTGAATTTTAATTCTTTTAAAAAGTCGCCTATTCTCCGGTTTCTGTAGTTCCTTACAACTATGCGTTCCCTTTTAAGCATTTTGTTATCTATCGGAGGAAGAGGGCCCGGGTAGCTTATTATTTCAATTTTATCCTGTCTGACATTTACTTCAATAGTGTTTTGCATTTCATAGCTTCTGTGATAAACCGCGTTAGCGAGGGCTTCTTCAATTGCCTCGTAAGGATAGTTATAGAATCTTTCTGCTTCCGCTTTGCCTTTAATTTTTCTTACCTCTTCTCTGATTACATTATTTTGTAAATATTCTAAAGCCGCCTTTAATTGAATATGAAGAGGCCCTTTTAATATTTTTTCCGACAAGCTGTCCCCGACATCATCATGATAGATAATTACTTCTGACACTGCGCCTCTGAAAAAGTTTTCAGGGTTTTTGCTGAAAAACAATAAACCGGCATTAACCGGTTTTTTATATTCCTTAGGCCCTCGGACAATATTCATCTGTTCACATAAATCAACAAATTTAATTTTGTCTATTTCCTCATATAAACCGCTGTTTACAGATTTTAAATAATCTTTGATGATTTGGACATCTAAATCAGATACGTCCGCATTATGATTTATCCTATCGTCAAAAGGTGTTTTTTGCGCCAGGCCCAATAAACGCCGCTCGTCAACCCCTTTGGCTTTTACTGTAGTAGACGCTTTTCTTATGTAATAAGAAAAATTCGTTTTTTTGTCGCCAAGCGAATCCGGCGCTTTATACGGCCGGATATCTCCCCCCGGAACCCAGATTATTAGGACGTGTCTGCCAGTGTAATCATAAGGCTGAACAATTGGAGTAAAATTAGGCTGAATTTTAGAGCTTATTTCCACAATTTTTTTCTGTATGCTGTCTATTTGATTCTTTTGTAGTCCTACCGGCGGTAAAATTGGTTGGCCATTTTTTTCTTCAATTCCAATTATAATATAACCACCGCCCCAGTTATTTATATCATTTGCGAAAGCGCAGATTGTGTGTAGAATGTTTTCCGGTTGCCAGCCTTTCTTATACTCCAATCTTTCCCATTCTACAAAACTGCCTTTAATCAGTTCTTTTTCATTTACAGGAAGAGCCATTATTTTAATATTTCCTCATAAGACGTCACCAGTTCATCCCCAGCTTAAAATAGGTTTCATAACTGTCTCTATTTAGCATCCTCGCCCTGTCCCATGATATCATAAGAGGATAGGTTTGGAAAAGCAGCGTGGTCAGCCGGAAACCGAATCCGATGGAATGTTCAAGATTGTCTCTTTTGAAATCACGGCTTTGGGCAAAACATTCTCCGGCGTCATAAAATAAAACGCCTTTCAGATTCTGAAAAAACATCGGCGGAAGAAGCCACCACAGGTTGTAATCAATGTTCGGGAAAATATAAAATCTATATTCGGCCGATAATAAAACCAGACGGTTTTTCTCGGGGGCTGTTCTTAACCCCCTGACCCTGTCCCAACGGCTTATATCAAAAAGTTCCGGCGTCGGCCCCCATGAAAAATGGCCCAGCAGCCTCAAAGCCAGCATATTGTCAGGGAAACGCAGCGGTATAAAAAACTGTTTTTCAAAATAAAGCGAATCATAATTTATATCGCCTTTTGCCGAGGACGCACTGTATAAAATATCTCCCGAATCAAAATCACCGCGGCTTTGCAAAAAACCTATATTTGTCCTGTCTCCGCCCACAATATCCATAAAGCGGTACACGCTTTTATCCTGTATAAAAGAAAACTTGTAATAATATTCGTGATCCTCATAAAAAGAAATGTCACCCGCGGAAGTATAATCGCTGAGAATCGACCAGTCCTGATAGCTCCTGCCCAGCAAAAGTTCCAGCCTGTTATCGCGATTCAGCGGACGCCGAAAAATTATTCCCTCTGAGTTTTTTTTGCGGTCTTTCACAAGCAGCGCCGAATCATCTTCAAGAGTTGTCCATCTGGTTTCCCTGATTCCAGACGCAAACACGCCCATATTGGTTTTCCATTTTTTATAAAGATAGCTGAAATCGTAATTCATATCTTTTGTTGACGAGAGCCATTGCACAAAAAGAGCTGTCTCATGACGGCTGAGCATATCCGACGCCTGAAAATAATTAAGGAGATAAAAATCGGCGTCACCCTCTGAAAAAACGAACATGGCCAGAGGATATATGAGATCAAACGACCAGATTGTTTTGTAGGGGCGAAAATTGAAAGGCTCGGCATTGTCATCCGGAGGGGCCGTCTTAGGCATGGCGAAAACGGATTCTTCCTTAATGGCGTTTTCTATTCCAGCGACGGCACGTACGTCCGATTCCTTTCCCTCCGGATTCATAAAGGCGTCTGATTTTCTTATGTCTATGCCTCTTTTCAAAAAGTTTTCATCGCGGGAAGAAAGATAATTTTTTACGGAGGCGCTGCTTTCATTCAGAAGATATACTCCGCGAGAGCCCATCCACTGGCAGACGAACGCTATTTTACCGTCATCCGATACCGTGAAATCAGTTATACCGGTTTTTACGGCTGTGATATTTTCGGCGCTGCTCTGACCGAAACGCCCGAAATATATGTCACTGAAACCGCCTTTTTCGTTGATGAAATAAAGGCCTTCTTTTGATAGGACAGGCCTTTTCTCGTCGTATTTGGTTGATGTCAGCCATGATTTTTTACCGGAAGCAATTTTTATTTCACGCAGGTCAAGCTGATTATCCCTCTCGCAGGAATATATAATTTTCTGCCCTCTGGGATCATCCGCGAAAGAATCCTCGTAATCCCTGTCATTGGTGAGATTAATTATGTCCGCGTTATTCCACAGGAATATGTCGCTTTGACAGTTCATATCCGCGGCAATCAGAAGGTCTCCGTCGGGCATAGCCTTTATCTGGCGCACATCCGCGAAAGGCGCGTCAATAAGCCTCATTTTGCCTTTATTCCGCCCTTCAAGGCCGTAATAGACAAGATAGGCCTTGGCGTTCTTCCAAGCGTAGAATATCAGCTCGCCGTTACTATAGGCGAGAGAATCGGCTATTCTGTCAAAATAATTTTTCTTCTTTTTGAGAAGCCTGCGTGTTTTACCGTTTTTTCTCAGAATTATTTCGTCATAGCCGTAACCGCTGCTTATAAAAAATTCCCCTTGCTCCGTAAAAAGAGGCGCGCCCGCTCTGTAAAAACTAAATTCAGGGGATATAAGCTTTCCGATTGAATCCGGCGAATTACGGCTTTCGCACACCTCGCCGTATAGGCCTTCCAGATAATCCGCGAAATTTTTGTCAAAAGCTTTTGAATCCATATTTATCACTTTTTTAAGAGCTATGTTTTGTTCCCACACTTGGGGGAACTGCTTGATAAGTTCCGGCACTTTTTCCCTGCCGTATTGAGCGGCGATAAAAATGATCATTTTCTGCGACTGCTTGTACGCCAGATAAACCCTGTACCCTTCAAGGTGGGAAAAAGATACCATATCTTCCGACGAGATAATCAGTTTGTTGAGATAAATATCGCGCAGCGCCGCGGCGTCTTCCGCGTCCCATATATCGGATGTGAATTCCGCCAAACCCTCCTGCATCCAGAGCGGTATTGGATAAACCATTGTCCTGACAAGAGCAAGACTTCTCCAGAATCCGCCGTAAAATATATCAAAACTGTGTATGTGGGTATATTCGTGTCCTATAATATGGCGCATTTCACGGGGAGATGTGTAACAGGGCATAACAAATCTGTTTTTCATCGGCTCGGCAAAACCGCCTGTGCCCCAGCCGACGGGGAATAACCTGTTTGAGTGGAAATCCGGATGAGTTTCAAAAAAAAGAAAATTAGGCTTCTTTTTAAGACGCATGCCCAGAAAATCGGATACTTCTTTTTCCGAAGCTTCAAGTCCGTCGGCGAGGTCATTTATTCTGCCGCTAAGCGACGGATAAAAATAAATATTGAAATGCTTTGTTTCACAGCTTTGCCAGTCAAAAGTTTTTGTATAAAGCTGGTTCTTGCCGAATTCCGCGGCCACCGCAGCCCCCGAGAGCGCCGCAAAAAACACAACCGCCAAAAATATTCTTAAAGCGGAAACCGGAA